>CAUJKG010000238.1 GCA_963205465.1 Pseudomonadota bacterium
GGCTTCTTCGAGAAGGTCGAGATGATCTGCGAGATGATGCCGAAGGCCGGCAGAATGAGGATGTAGACTTCGGGGTGACCGAAGAACCAGAACAGATGCTGGTAGAGGATCGGATCGCCGCCGCCGGCCGGATTGAAGAACGTGGTGCCGAAATTCCGGTCCGTCAGCAGCATCGTGATCGCACCCGCGAGCACCGGCAGCGCCAGGAGCAGCAGGAACGCCGTCACCAGCACCGACCAGGCGAACAACGGCATCTTGTGCAGCGTCATGCCGGGCGCGCGCATGTTCAGGATCGTGGTGATGAAGTTGATCGCACCCAGGATCGAAGACGCACCGGCAAGATGCAGCGAGAAGATGGCGAGATCCATCGCCGGACCGGGATGTCCCGCGGTCGAAGAGAGCGGCGGATAAGCGGTCCAGCCGCCGCCGAAGCCATAGCCACCCGAGGGGCCCGGCACGAACATGGAGATGATCAGAAGGATGATCGCCGCGATCAGGAGCCAGAACGAAATGTTGTTCATGCGCGGGAACGCCATGTCCGGCGCGCCGATCATGATCGGGACGAACCAGTTGCCGAAGCCGCCGATCAGCGCGGGCATGATCATGAAGAACACCATGATCAGGCCGTGGGCCGTGACGAAGGCGTTGAACATGTGGGCGTTCGGGAAGAACTGCAGACCCGGCTGCATCAGCTCAAGGCGCATCGCGACCGAGAGCAGACCGCCGAGCACGCCCGCGAAGATCGAAGCGATCAGATACAGCGTGCCGATGTCCTTGTGGTTGGTGGACATCAACCAGCGGCGCCATCCGGTCGGCGCGTGATGATCGTCGTGATGCTCGTGAGCGTGGGCGTGTGCCGGGTTTGCCATGGCTTGCCTCGATACTTTCCGCGCGAAAAGCGCGCTTAATTCTTGTTGTCGGCGACGAGCGCCGGATTCGGTTCAGGGGTCGTCGCGAATTTCTTCTTCGCGCCCTCAAGCCATTTCGCGAATTCCTCTTCGGTCACGACGCGGACCGCGATCGGCATATAGGCGTGATTGATTCCGCAAAGCTCGGAGCACTGGCCGTAGAACCAGCCGGTCTTGGTCGCCTTGAACCAGGTCTCGTTGAGGCGACCCGGAACGGCGTCGATCTTCACGCCGAACGAGGGCACGGCGAAGGCGTGAATGATGCCTTCGGCGGTCACCTGAACGCGGACCACCTTGTTCACGGGAACCACGAGTTCGTTGTCGACGGTCAAGAGGCGCGGCTGGCCCGGCTGCAGCTTGTCGTCCGGAATGATGGAGGAAATGAAATTAAGGCCGTTGTGGTCCGGATATTCATAGACCCAGGTCCAGCCGGCGGTGCCGGTGGCCTTCACGGTGAGATCAGCCTTCGGCGCGTGGAGCTGGTCGAACAGAAGCCGGAACGACGGGATCGCAATCGTGACGAGGATGATGACCGGGATGACCGTCCAGGCGACCTCCAGCAGGGTGTGATGCGTCGTGGTCGAGGGGGTCGGATTGGCTTTCTCGTTGAAGCGAACGAAAACGATGATGAGCAGCACGAGGACGAAGAGCGTAATGAGCGCCGACAGCGCGGTGAGCCACCAGTGAAACTGGTCGATCTGCTCCATAATCGGCGAAGCCGACCCCTGGAAACCCATCTGCCACGGCGAAGGCTGCCCGGTCCCGGCGAGCGCCGCAGCGCTCCAGCCGAACACGGTCACCGCCAAGGCAAACCCCGCGAGCCTGCGAATCGCCTCACCCCAAGCCTTGATCATTTCAACTCGTCCCCAGAATGTCGCCGCTACGCCGGCGGTGGGCCCGGAAAGACCCTAGAATCCTTCAAACAAACTATCACCGGTGACCGGTATCCCGGAACGCTTCCCGAGGCGGCTCATTGCCGCGCGTTCCACGGGATTTTGCGCCGCAAACGGTCAATTCGCCGGCAGTCTCGGGAGATGAACCACACTCCCGGAAATGCTGCAACGCCTTGTGCCCTGTGCAAACTCCGGCGGCCCTATTCTTGACATGGGCGAGCAGCGATGTACCCGGTTCTGATAACGGGCGGACGATTGGGTTGAAGCGATTCGACCCCGGGAGAGGCGGATGCGAAGCATTTTCGACGCGCGACTTCTGGCACGCGTAGCCACGGCGTTATTTTTGGCGGCGGTATTCTGGCCCCAGGGGGCTGCGGCCCAGCATGGCACGGTCCGCTCGGTTCATAACGACTGGCAAATCCGCTGCGAAACCGCGCCGGGTGCGCCGGCCGAGCAATGCGCGCTGGTCCAGAGCGTCACCGCCGAGGACCGGCCGAATGTCGGGCTCACGGTCATCATCCTCAAGACCGCGGACGGCAAGAGCCGCATCATGCGCGTCCTGGTTCCGCTCGGCGTGCTGATCCCGAAGGGACTGGGCCTGCGGATCGATCAGACCGATATCGGCAGCGCCGCCTTCGTGCGCTGCCTGCCGAATGGCTGTGTCTCCGAAGTCTATCTGGACGAAAAACTGATCGCGCAGTTGCGGGGCGGTAAAACAGCGCTCTTTCTGATCTACCAGACACCGGAAGAAGGCATCGGCGTGCCGCTCAGCCTCGCGGGCTTCAGCGCCGGGTATGATCGCCTCGACAAGGCCCCTTAAGGCGGCCGGCGCCGCGGCGGATTACGCCTGTCCCTGCCGCGGCGCGGACAGCACGATCGCGTTTCCGATCAGCACGAGTGCCACGCCGAAGAACGCGTAGATAGTCCAGACATAGCCTTCGAAGAAGGTGGACAGGATCAACGCCACCAGCGGCATCACCACGGTGATGTAAGCGGTGCGGGCCGTGCCGATGCGGCCGATCAGCGTCACGTAGGCGAAAAAGCCGATCGCGGTCCCGGCGACCGCGAGCCATAGAATCGACAACACATATTTCGGCGTCCATTCGATGATGAACGCCTCGCCGCGCGCCAGCGCGAACAACGTCAGAAACAGCGTGCCGTACAGCATCGACCAAGCGTTCGCGGACAGGACCGGAAGGCCCCTGCCCTGAAACGCCGCCGAAAGCATGTTTCCGGTCGAGAAAAACAGGATGGAAAGCAGCATCAGCAGCACACCCGTGAGCGTGCCCGCCTGCCCGTCCGCGACGAAGACCTTCGGTCCGAACAAAAGCGCGACGCCGACGACTCCGATCACCGCGCCGGCGATAATCCGCGGGTTCAGCCCGCCCCTGCCGAGCAAAGCGGCATAGATCGGGTTCACCACCGCCATCAGCGAAAACAGAATCGCAAGCAGGCCGCCGTTCAGATGAAATCCGGCGTAGTAAGCGGAAAGGAAATTGAAAGAGAACATCGTCAGGCCGAGGAGCGCGAAGCGCGCATGATCGGCGAGCGGAAAGCGCACTTTTCCCTTCACTACGATGAGCCAGCCGAACACGATCAGGCCGCCGAGCAGAAAGCGCCAGACTGCCGACACTTCCGGAGACACGACGCCGAGTTGCAGGCGAAGCGGCAGCCAGGACGCACCCCAGATGATCACCGTCGTCGCGTAGAGCGCGTAATCGGCGGTGGTCATACCGGCGGTCATGGCGCCGTTCGGCTGCGCTTTCATGAAGGCTCAGTACGCGAGCAATTCGAAGGCCGGATCGACCGATCCGCCCCAGACGGTGCGATAGAGCGCCAGCAGGTCTTCCGCCGGAGTCGTGCCGCGCTCGACCAGCGTTTCCAGCGGTTCGAGGAAATCAGACTCGTCACGGCCGTCATAAAGCTGGCGCTTGCGCCGCACGAGGCCATTGCGCGAAAGCATCAGCACTTCGCGCGCGATCTCGCGCACGCTGCGGCCGCCGATCTCGGCGTTCAGTCCGAGCTTCGGCACGTCGGCGCGGAGCTTTTCGCGCTCCTCTTCGCTCCAGCCCTTGGCGATTTCCCAAGCGGCGTCGAGGGAAACCTGGTCGTAGAGAATACCGACCCAGAACGCCGGCAGCGCGCAGAGCAGCTTCCACGGCCCTGCATCCGCACCGCGCATTTCGAGATAGCGCTTGAGACGCACTTCCGGGAAAATCGTGCTCAGGTGATTGGCCCAATCCGAGATGGACGCGCGTTCTCCGGGAACGGCGGGATGTCTGCCCGCGAGGAGGTCGCGGAACGACGAACCGGCGACGTCGATGTAATCGTTGCCGCGCTTGATGAAATACATCGGCACGTCGAGCGCGTAATCGACGTAGCGCTCGTAACCCATGCCATCTTCGAAAGCGAAAGGAAGCATGCCCGCGCGCGCGTTATCGGTGTCTTCCCAGATGTGCGAACGGAACGAGAGATAGCCGTTCGGCTTGCCTTCGGTAAACGGCGAGTTGGCGAACAGTGCGGTGGCGATCGGCTGCAACGCCAAAGAAACGCGCAGCTTCTTCACCATGTCGGCTTCGCTCGAGAAGTCGAGATTGGCTTGCACCGTGCAGGTTCGAAACATCATGTCGAGGCCGAGCGAGCCGACCTTCGGCATGTAGTTCGACATGATCTTGTAGCGGCCCTTGGGCATCACGGGCGTCTGTTCGCGCGTCCATTCCGGCGACATGCCGATACCGAGAAAGCCGATGCCGAGCGGATCGGCGACCTGCTTCAACTGGGCAAGATGGGCGTTGAGTTCCGCGCAGGTGCGATGAATGGTCTCGAGCGGCGCGCCGGAAAGCTCGAACTGTCCGCCCGGTTCCAGCGAAATCGCGCCGCCGCCCGTCACATCGGCAAGGCCGATGATGGTCGGGCCTTCCATGATCGGCTCCCAGCCGAGCAGCAACTGCATGCCTTCGAGGAGCGCGCGGATCCCGTTACGGCCCTCGTAAGGTACCGGCGTGTGATCGCGGATGCGGAAAGGAATCTTCTCGTGTTCGGTGCCGACGCGGAATTGGGATTCCGGTTTCTCTCCCGCTGCGATCCACGCGACCAATTCGTCGCGGGTCTCGATCGGCGTCATATCTATCTGGTCGCGGGCCATGCGGTAGCAATTCCGTAAAAAGGTCGCGGACCATACAGGAGCACTCGCACCGCTGCCAATGCAGGCGGCGCAAGCCTCACATTATTGGATGGTGGTTGCGGCGAGCCAGTTTTTCACGGCTTTGAGCGCCTCGCCGCGGCTTTTGGTCCGCGCTTCGGCCTCGTTGAAGACCGTGATCTGCGCATCCGCACTGGTGCCGGTCTCGAAAATCTCCTCGACCAGCGCCAGCTCCGCCTCGCATCCGAGCGCGCGGGCGTCCTCGGCGAGTTGATCCACCAGCCGGCTTACCGCCTCGCGGACCGGAACCGCCCTGTGCTCGCTCCGCTCGACGAAGCTGCCGTGGATGCCGTAGCGCTGCGCGCGCCATTTGTTCTCCGAGGCGATCGCATAGTCCACCGGCGTCAGGGTGCCGTTGATCTTCGGGTCGAGAAACAGACGGCGCAGCAGGCAGCGATAGAGTGCCGCGATTGCGATCGAGTCGGACACGCGCGTGCAGCAGTCCGGCGCGCGCAATTCAAGCGTCGGATGCGCTTCCGAAGGGCGGATCGACCACCACAGATAACTGCCGTCGGGTATCACGCGCGCATCGATCAGCACCTGCTTGTACTGCTCGAAATCGTCGTTGCTCTGAAACAAGGGCGGCAGACCGGTGCGCGGCAATTCGTCGTAAGCGGCAAGCCGGTAGCCCATCAGCCCCGTGCGCCGCGAATTCCAGAACGGCGACGAGGTCGCAAGCGCGATGAAATACGGAATGAAAGGAGTGGCGCGGCGCATGATCTCGATGCGGCGATCGGTATCGGGAATCTCGACATGCACGTGCAGACCGCAAAGCATGTTGCGCTCGGCGAGCATTTGCAGATCCTGCATCATGCCGTCGTAACGCATGGCTTCGGTCTGCCGCGCGGAAGTCCAGGCCGCGGTCGGATGCGTACCGGCGGCGATGAACGAGAAACCGAACTCGGACGAGATCGCGCCGATGTTCCTGCGCAACGAGCGGAGTTCGCGCGCGCTTTCGGTGAAATCGGTCGAAGGCTTGGTCGCGACCTCGAGCTGCGATTGCAGCATTTCCCGCGTGACGGCCGCGCCGAGACCGGTTTTGAGCGCGGCGAGAAAGGCCGCGGGCATGCGCCGCTGCACGGCCTTGGTCTCGGCATCGACGATGAAATATTCTTCCTCGATCCCGAAGCTGTAATTGTCAGCCATATCGCCTCCGCACTTTTTTCATTTCTTCTTGTTGAGCCCGCAAGGACAGCTAGCGCCAGCCGCCACACGCAGCCTGGACGAGTGCCAGTGCCGCGACCGCCGCCGTATCGGCGCGCAGAATCCGGGGCCCGAGCGAAAGACGAATTACATTGTCGCGGGCAATCAGCAAGCGGCGCTCCTCCGGAGAAAATCCACCTTCGGGACCGATCAGTACGGCGGCATCGCTCGCACGCACGTTTTTCAATGCATCGAGCGGCGACGTTTCCGGCGCATCCTCATCGCAAAAAACAATCGGCGTTGAAGCCGGCAACGAAGCAAGCCATGCCTGCAAAGGTTGCAGCTCATCGATCGCAGGCAAAGCGAGAATGCCGCACTGCTCGGCGGCCTCGATTGCGTTTGCGCGCATGCGGTCCAGGTTCATTCGGTTCACTTGCGTGAATTGCGTAACTACCGGCGACAATCGAGCCGCTCCCATCTCGACTGCCTTTTGCACCATGTAGTCGAGCCGGGCGTGCTTGAGCGGTGCAAACGCATAGCGGGGTCCGAAAGTTTCAGGCTGCGGGCGAATTTGTTCCCGCGGCACCATCGTCGCACCGCGCTTGCCGGCCGCGGCAAGCCGGGCGATCCATTCGCCGTCGCGCCCGTTGAAGACGAGGACTTCGGCGCCATCGCCAAGCCGCATGACCTGACGCAGGTAATGGGCCTGTTCGCTGCCCAGCACAATTTCTTGCGCCGCAGCAAGCGGCACATCAAGATAGACCCGTGGGGCGCGAAAATCGTATTTTGCCAAGCAGTTCTCCCGCAGCCGGGCCTTATTAACCGTTTCGCCTCGATATTGCCCCAAGTCGCTGGCTTTTGTTACGACCTACCCGGAAATCCGCCGAATGGACCGCATGTACGCTCGTATTCTGCCAGCGCTCGCCATCGCCCTCCTCCTGTTCGCGGGAGAAAACCGCATGCTGTTCGCGCAGGGCATCACGATCGCGCCGGGCCCGGCCGAACAACAGCAACCACAAACAAACCCCTGCCAGACCGAGTTCGAACAGCTTCGCGGCGAGTTGCAGAACCGCGGCCAGGCGCTGCAGGCCGCAGGCAAGCGCAAAGCATCGCCGAAAGAACTTTGCTCGCGCGTCAGCAGCTATGCGGCTTCCGAAAGCAAAATGCTGAACTTCTTCACCACAAAAGCGCAGACTTGCGGTATTCCGCCCGACGCTGCGCAAGGGCTCAAGAAGAGCATGGCGAAGACGGCTGATCTGCGCACGCGCATCTGCAGTGCTGCGAACAATCCCGGTCCTGGGCCGCAATCGCCGAGCGCGGGCTTAAGCGGCGTGCTCAACCAGAACGCCGGCGCCGTGCCGGAAGCGCCCACCGGCGGCGGCATCTTCGACACGCTTTCCGGAAACGTTTTGCAGCAATGACCGGCGAGAGCCGTCCGCTGGCTGCGCCCGTTGCCGACTCCACCGGCAACTGGGTCGACCGGACTGCGCCCTCCTGGTCGCAACCTTTCCTTCGTCTCGCGCGGATCGACCGCCCGATCGGCTGGTGGCTGTTGCTGCTGCCATGCTGGTGGTCGACCGCGATCGCAGCACTTGCACAACGTGCGCCGTGGCCCGATCCGCTCCTTATTCTTTTGTTTCTGATCGGCGCGATCGTGATGCGGGGCGCCGGCAGCACGTGGAACGACATTCTCGATCGCAAGATCGACGCACAAGTCGAGCGCACCCGAAGCCGGCCAATTCCCTCAGGTCAGGTGAGCGCGAAAGCCGCTTTCGTCTTCGCGATTGTATTGTCATTCATCGGACTTGCGGTGCTCCTGCAGATGAACCGCTTCGCGATTCTGACCGGTGCATCATCGCTTCTCATCGTTGCGATCTATCCGCTCGCGAAGCGCGTGATCTCGATGCCGCAATTCGTGCTCGGCCTCGCCTTCTCCTGGGGGGCGCTGATGGGCTGGGCTGCGGTGTTCGGATCGCTCGACTGGCGGCCGCTCGCGCTTTACGCCGGGACGATCTGCTGGGTGATCGGCTATGATACGATTTATGCGCATCAGGACCGGCGCGACGACGCAATCATCGGCGTGAAATCTTCGGCGCGCTTGTTCGGGGAAGACACCAAGCCCGCGCTTGCGATCCTCTATGCGGCGACGATCCTCATGATTGCGCTGGCAACGCTTTATTCCGGCGGCGGGATTTTGTCGCTGCTCGGCATTCTCGCGTTCGCCGCGCATCTGGCCTGGCAGATTGCGACGCTGGACGCCGACAATCCTGCCCATTGCCTGAAACTATTCCGCGCCAATCGCGATGCCGGATTGCTCTTGTTCGCGGGGCTCGCGCTCGACGTCATCCTCGGCGCGCCCGGCGCATTGATCCTGCCGCGCTGAAGCTCTTCATCTTCGAGGATCATGCGCTAGTCCCGCGCGATGATCTCACGCTCGCCTTCGTGAAGCGTATCGGCAATTCCGCTTGCCGCGCGCTGCTGGCGTAACCGCACCATGCTCCTGCGATTGCGAAGCGCGCCGTGACGCTTGCGGCGTACATGAGTGGCGGCGGCTTTGCGCAGATTTGCAGGATTGCGCAGCCGGCCATCCGGCCCCGCGATGAGAATTGGCCGGCCGGTTACGCGGCTCCATTGCCGCGCCGCGGCCGTGCATTCGTCGCTGTCTTCGGAGGCCTGCAAGAGCACGCTCAGGTCGTCGTCGCTATGTTCCAGCGAAAGAAAGATGACCGGATCCATGCCGCCCGGCGCAAGCACGCGCACGGCAACGCCATCGAACTCGCTGAAGGGCAATCTCACGCGCATCTGCACACCGCGAATGGAGCGGCTGAATTCGATGCCGTCGCGCGAAATTTCAATGATGCGGCTGCCGCCATCCGCAACCGGATCGGCTGCCGTGAGAGAAAGTGGGAGGCGGAGTGGATCGAGCCTGAACAACAGGCCCGATCCTTCCCGCGCTTCTCCGGCTGCGCTTGCCTGACGCCTCAATGTTTGCACTCCCCGCCGGTTTCCCCGGTCGTTGACGCGAACATGACATGCGGGCGCGAAGCATCGGCTTAAGAGATTGGGTAAATCTTTTCTGATCGGGCACAAAAATGCGCCGGTTCGACCATCATCCTTGACGAAACCTTGCCGAGAAAGCACGCGCGGCGCATAGAGCCCCGATGACGCCAGAGCCGCACGAGATTCACGAGAAATTCCTTCGTCCGTTGCAGGAAGCCCTGCGCGAAGCGAGCGAGCTCGCACTCTCGAAATTCCGCAACGGCGTTCGCACGTGGAACAAGGAAAATGCTTCTCCCGTTACGGAAGCGGACCTTGCCGTCGACAACTTCCTGCGCGAGCGGTTGACCGGGATCGATCCCGCGATCGGCTGGCTTTCGGAAGAGACCGTCGATGTTCCCGAGCGTCTCCTGAAAGACCGGGTCTGGATTGTCGATCCCATCGACGGAACCCGATCCTTTATTGCCGGCCGGGAAGACTGGGCGATCTGTGCCGCACTCGTCGAACGCGGCAGACCGATTGCAGCCTGCGTCGAGCTGCCGGCCACTGGCGAATCATTTGCCGCCGTCAGAGGCGGCGGCGCGACAAAAAACGGGCAGAAGATATTTGCCTCCAGCAATGCCGAATTCGCGCGTGCCGCGATCGCGCGGCCGGTCAAGCTCAATCACGCGGTAACGGCCGCAGGAAACCAGGTGGAAATCGAGCGAATCCACTCGATTGCCGTGCGCTTTTCCCGCGTCGCCAGCGGCGAAATCGATGCCGCGCTTGCCGCCGGCAATGCCAATGATTGGGACCTTGCCGCTGCGGACCTTTTGGTGCACGAAGCGGGGGGCAGGATGACCGACGCCGGTGGACGGGTGCCGGTCTATAATCTCGCCACCCACATTCACGGCGCGCTGATCGCAGCCGGGCGCGAATTGCACCCCAGGCTGCTTGCCGCACTCGGCGCGTCACTGCAATAACCACGACCAGGGCCGCCGTCATGGCTGAACAGAAACAACTTCTTCATCTCGTGTTCGGGGGCGAGCTCATGCGGCTCGACGGCACGGAATTTCGTGACCTGACCAAGCTCGACATTGTTGGAATCTATCCGAACTACGCGGCCGCCCATCAGGCCTGGAAGTCGAAGGCGCAACTGACCGTCGACAACGCCTTGATGCGCTATTTCATCGTTCACATGCACAGGCTGCTCGACCCCAAAACGGAAACCAACGCGCAGCAAGGCTGACGCGTTATCCTTTCGTCATGTGGCGTAAAATCCGCACCTCCGAAGGTTTCCGGCGCGTACTCGGCCGGTCGGCGGCGGCTTATCTGAAGCTGGTCTGGAAGACCCAACGGGTCATCCTCGAGCCTGCCGATCTTTACGACTGGGTCGACGGCGAGATGCCGCTGATCTTGACCTTCTGGCACGGGCAGCATTTCCTCACCCCGTTCTTCTGCAAGCCGCACCACAAGGCGAAGGTGATGATCTCCCGTTCGTTCGACGCGGATGTGAATGCCATTGCCGCCGAAACACTCGGCATCGGCACCATTCGCGGCTCGGGAACGCACCGGAATAATTTTCACGAGAAAGGCGGCGTCGCCGCAACGCGCCAGATGCTCGACGCGCTGGCCGAGGGTGTCAATGTCGCGATGACCGCCGACGTGCCGAAGATATCGCGGCGCGCAGGCCTCGGCATCGTCAGCATCGCCAAGCATTCCGGACGCCCGATCTTCCCGGTGGCGATTGCAACCAGCAACCGCATCATCCTGCAACGAAGCTGGGACAAGTCGAGCCTGCATCTTCCGTTCGGAAAAATGGCAATGGTGGCGGAAGCCCCGGTGCAGGTTGCTGCCGATGCCGACGACGCGACACTCGAGCGTGCGCGGCAGGAAGTCGAAGCCAAACTCAATCGCGCCACCGCAAGGGCCGAGACGCTCGCCGGCCGACCACCGAAGGCTGGAAGCGATGCCACCTAGATCGCGTCCCCCCTTCTCCATCCGCGCCTATCGCGGCACGATGCGCATGGCCGCACCGCTTGCGGGATCGATCCTGAACTGGCGGCGCAAGCGCGGCAAAGAAGACCCCGAACGCATGCAGGAGCGGCGCGGCATCGCCACGCTCGAACGTCCCGCGGGCGCGCTGGTATGGATTCATGGCGCGAGCGTCGGCGAAATCCTCTCGGTGCAGCCGCTGGTCGAGCGCATTCGCGGGCAAGGCTTCAACGTACTCGTCACGTCCGGCACGGTAACGGCGGCGCAGACGGCAGCCCAGCGCATGCCGGAAGGCACGCTGCATCAATATGTTCCGCTCGATACGCCGCAGTTCATGAACGCATTTTTAGATCACTGGCAGCCGGGACTTGCGCTGATCGCGGAATCGGAATTCTGGCCGAACCTGTTGCATGAGACGTCGAACCGCGGCGTTCCGATCGTGCTCGTGAACGGGCGGTTGTCGCAGCGTTCGTTCTCACGCTGGAAACGCGCGAAGACCACGGCGAAAAGCCTGCTTTCCTGCTTCGATCTTTGTCTGACGCAGGACCAGGACGTCGCCGAGCGGCTTTCACAGCTCGGCGCGGAGCGCGCATTCGCCACCGGCAATCTGAAATTCGACGTCTCGCCGCCGCCAGCCGACGAGCAGGCCATGGCGGAGATGAAGCGCACCATCTACGGCCGCCCGCTGTTTCTTGCGGCGAGCACGCATCGCGGCGAAGACGAAGAGGTGATCAAGGCGCATATCGAAGTCACCAAGAAAATTCCGGGGCTGCTTACGATCATCGTGCCGCGCCATCCGGAGCGCGGCGGGGAAATCGCGCAGCTCGCGCAGGAATACCGGCTCGTACCGGCGATGCGTTCGCGCAGTCATCTGCCGGATCGCGGCACGCAGATTTATGTCGCCGACACCATCGGCGAACTGGGACTGTTCTACCGGCTGGCGCAGATCGTGTTCATGGGTGGCTCGCTCATCAAACATGGCGGACAGAACCCGATCGAACCGGCGAAGCTCGACTGCGCGATCCTGCATGGGCCTTATGTGCACAGCTTCACGTCGATCTATGCCGCGCTCAATCGCGAGCATGGTGCCGCGACGGTCACCGACGCCAAAACGCTGGCGGCAAGCGTCTTGCGGCTTTCCGACGACCCCGCACTCATCAGCGCCATGGCCGAGGCCGCGCGCAAGACGGTGCTTCCGCTGTCGGGCGCGGTGAACCGCACGTTAGCTGCGATCGAGCCTTATCTCGTGCAACTGCGCTTCGCTCAATGACCGCGCCGCTCTCGCTTCGCGCACCTGAATTCTGGTGGCGCAAGCCCGGCGCAGGCGCTGCATTGCTCTATCCGGTCTCGGCGATCTATGGCGCGATCGCCGCCCTTCGCCTCGCAAGATCCGGATACAAAGCAAAAATCCCGGTGCTCTGCATCGGCAATCCTACGCTCGGCGGCGCGGGCAAGACCCCAACCGCTATCGCCGTCGCCACGCTTCTGAAAGCCCAAGGCAAGAACCCGTTCTTTCTGACGCGCGGCTATGGCGGAAGGCTGAAAGGACCGCTGCTTGCTGATCTGAGCAAACACGACGCGAACGACATCGGCGACGAAGCGCCACTGCTTGCGACGGCAGCGCCCACCATCATCGCGCAGGACCGGGCGGCGGGTGCGAAACTCGCTGAGGAGAGCAGCGCCGACGTGCTGATCATGGACGACGGCTTTCAGAATCCGTCGCTCGAAAAGAGTTTTTCGCTTCTCGTCGTCGATGGTGCAAAAGGCATCGGCAATGGATTGCCGTTTCCTTCCGGTCCCTTGCGCGCGCCGCTCGGCGCGCAGCTTCGCCGCGCGCAGGCCATGCTCGTCATCGGTACAGGCGA
>CAUJKG010000239.1 GCA_963205465.1 Pseudomonadota bacterium
ACGCGGCGCAGATCGTCGAGCAGGTGCGCGTGCGCCTCTCCCGCCAGATCTGCGCGCAACACATGTCGCCGAACGGCTATCTGCCGCTCATTTCGCTTTCGCCGAAATGGGAGCAGACCTTTGCCGAATCGATCATCGGCACCGGCGAAGAGAAATCGCTCGCCATGCAACCCTCGAAGCTTTCGGAATTCGTGAACGAGGTACGCGAGCGCTTCGAACAGGCCGCGCGCCTGAACGAAGCGCCGGTCTTGCTCACCAGCGCCTCGGCGCGTCCCTTCGTGCGGCAGATCGTCGACCGCTTCCGGCCGCAGACCGCGGTCATGTCGCAGGCGGAAATCCATCCGCGCGTGCGGCTGAAGACGGTGGGAAGTGTGTAAATCAGGCAAGATCACGCGCAGACAAAAAAGGTGAGAGCTGCCGTAGCGTGACGCTCTAGAGCATGATCCCGAAAAGTGTGAAACGGTTTTCGGAAAAGATCATGCTCAAAGAAAGAACTAGAGCAGGATGACGATTCTAAGAAACGTCATCCTGCTCTAGCAGCCCTTATCTCTTATCTGGCGAAGTCAGACGCGAATGCGCTGTGCACCGATGCGATCGAGTTCGGCCTGTTCGCGCGCCGCTTCCACGCCGCGGCCGCGCACCTGATCGCGCTCTTCGAGGATCTCTACCTTTTTCAGTTCCTCGAAGGCGTCGGCAAGCTGCCCGCGCGCATCCTCGAGCTGCCCCTGCAATTCCGCGGCCGAGCGTTTGAGGTTGTCGCGCCGCTGGATCGCCGCCTTGGCATAGGTCGGATAGGCGAAGTGAGCGGGGTCATTGATACCGGCACGGTCCTGCTCGATCGTGATCTCACGTTCGAGGTCGGTCGCCATGCGTTCGAATTCTGCAACCATCGCCTCGATCTGGGCGACCTGGCGACGCTTTTCGTCGACCTGGAAGCGTTTCAGGCGAATGAGGGTTTCACGCGATTTCATCCCGGCGATACTCCACGCGACCGGTTAGGACTCAGTTACTGCATTCGCGAAAATTTGAGCGAGTGCACGGTAACCATCGCCGAGATTCGTTTTTTCTTCCTTACCTTGCGACAAAAAAGCTTCCAGCGCCGGCTGCAGCCGGATCGCCTCATCCACTTCAGCCGAAGAACCCTGCCGATAGGCCCCGAGGCGGATCAGCTCTTCCATATCGCCATAGGTAGCAAGCACCTGCCTCGCCTTCTGCACCACCGGATAAAATTCCGGATCGCTCGATTTCGGCATGGTCCGGGACACCGACTTCAGGACATTGATCGCCGGATAGCGTCCGCGCTCCGCGATCGCGCGTTCCATGACGATATGCCCGTCGAGAATGCCGCGCACGGCATCGGCCACCGGCTCGTTGTGATCGTCGCCGTCGACCAGCACGGTAAAAAGCGCCGTGATGGTTCCCTGGTCTGGTCCGGGACCGGCGCGTTCCAGGAGCCGCGGCAACTCGGCAAATACGGTGGGCGTATAGCCTTTCGCCGTCGGCGGCTCGCCGATCGAAAGACCGATCTCGCGCTGGGCCATGGCGAAGCGGGTAACGGAGTCCATAAGGAGAAGGACGTCCTTGCCCTCGTCCCGGAAATATTCGGCAATGGCAAGGCTCAGCATGGCCGCCTGCCGCCGCATCAGCGCGGGCTCGTCGGAAGTCGCGACCACCACGACCGAACGCTTCAGCCCCGCCTCGCCGAGATCGTCCTGCAGGAATTCCTGCACCTCGCGGCCGCGCTCGCCAACCAGGCCGATCACGGCGACGTCGCAGGCGGTATAGCGCGCGAGCATCGACAGGAGCACCGACTTGCCGACGCCGGAACCGGCAAAAATGCCGAGCCGCTGGCCCTTGCAGGTAGTGGCAAAGGTATTGAGCGCGCGCACGCCGAGATCGAGCGGCGCACCGACTCTTTTCCGGGTATGCGCAGCGGGCGGAGCGGCGCGAAACGGATAAGGAGAGTGGCCGGCCTTGATCGGTCCCTTGCCGTCCACAGGCTGGCCATGCGCATTCACGACCCGACCAAGCCAGGCACTCGATGGGCGGACCGCAGCGGCAGCCTGCGAGACAATGGCCCGGCAGCCGCGTCGTACTCCTTCGACGGCTGCAAACGGCATGACCACCGCATTATCGCCGGCAAAGCCGATTACTTCGCAGGGAACGCCGGAATTAACACCGGTTTCGATGGTGAGTCGCGCGCCGACAGGCATCGCATGCACCGGCCCCGCCACCTCGATCATCAGGCCCCGGACGGCCGCAACCCGCCCATAAATGACGGTTCCGTCCAGTTCCGCGATCTGTTCCGCCAGGGCCTTCATGGAGAATCACCGCTTAACGGTCCAAGTCTCTGTTTACCCGATCTTTACCGGCTTCGTTAATGATCCAATCACTCTCAGGGATCGAAAGGCGCGCAGGATGCGGGCCTAGTTCCTGGGGGCGCCGCTTGGTCTGGCTTCTTGAAGTCGTACTTTAACCAGCCGGCCTGACGAAAATTTCGAACTGCCAATAACTTACGGCAATTTGCGAATATTTTCACGGGCCGGTCTTGTGGGACAGAATCACATTCTGTTAACCATTGGTGGTTAGCGTCGCGAGTCGAGAAATGAGTCAGTCCAGGCACGCAGGCGGGGCGGGTCTGGAGTGAGATTTGTCCCCCAAAGAGGCCTGGATAGGGGATTGGCATGCGCGTTTTGCTAATCGAAGACGACAGCGCGACGGCGAAAAGCGTCGAATTGATGCTGAAGTCCGAAAGTTTCAATGTTTACGTGACCGACCTTGGTGAAGAAGGGGTCGATCTCGGTAAGCTCTACGATTACGACATCATCCTTCTCGACCTGAATCTCCCGGACATGTCCGGTTACGAGGTTCTGAAGTCACTGCGGGTCGCGAAGATCAAGACTCCGATCTTGATCCTCTCCGGTCTCGCGGGGATCGAGGACAAGGTGAAGGGTCTCGGCTTCGGCGCCGACGACTATCTCACCAAACCATTCCACAAGGACGAGCTCATCGCACGCATTCATGCGGTGGTGCGGCGTTCCAAGGGTCACGCCCAGTCGGTCATCAATACCGGCGACCTCGTCGTGAACCTCGACCAGAAGACGGTCGAAGTCGACGGTGCCCGCGTGCACCTGACCGGCAAGGAATACCAGATGCTGGAGCTCTTATCGCTCCGCAAGGGCACGACGCTCACCAAGGAGATGTTCCTCAATCATCTCTATGGCGGCATGGACGAGCCCGAACTCAAGATCATCGACGTATTCATCTGCAAGCTGCGTAAGAAGCTCGCGAACGCTTCGAAGTCGCAGGACTGGCCGCACGGCAAGAACTACATCGAAACGGTCTGGGGCCGCGGCTATGTGCTGCGCGAGCCGACCGACGCGGACGAACGCATCTCGGCGTAAGTTTTTTCGACTGCAAGATTCAAAACCCCGCCGCAACGGCGGGGTTTTTGTTTGGCGCAACCCGTATGGCGAGGAGAAAACTCCGTCAATTCTTCAGCCGGTACCCGGTACGGAAGATCCACCAGATGATGGCAATGCAGGCGAACAGAAACGCCAGCGTCATCCCGAGCGAAATGGCGACAGAGACGTCCGACACCTCGTAGAAACTCCAGCGGAAGCCGGAGATCAGATAGACAATCGGGTTGAAGAAGGTCACCGCCTGCCAGAACGGCGGCAGCACATTGACCGAATAGAACGCCCCGCCGAGGAAGGTGAGCGGCGTGATGATCAAGAGCGGCACGATCTGCAGCTTCTCGAAACCGTCAGCCCAGATGCCGATGATGAAGCCCAAGAGGCTGAACGTGACCGCCGTGAGCACAAGGAACGTCACCATCCAGAACGGATGCGCGATCCGCACCGGCACGAAGAGATAGGACGTCAAGAGAATGATGAGACCGAGTATGATCGACTTGGTCGCCGCCGCGCCGACATACCCGATCACGATCTCGACAAAGGAAATCGGCGCGGACAGGAGTTCATAGATCGTGCCCGTGAACTTCGGAAAATAAATGCCGAAAGAGGCGTTCATTACGCTCTGCATCAAGAGTGTGAGCATGATCAGCCCCGGCACGATGAAGGAGCCATAGTCTACGCCTTCCATCGTGGTGATGCGCGAGCCGATTGCCGCCCCGAACACCACAAAATACAGCGAGGTAGAAATCACCGGCGCGAGAATGCTCTGCATCAGCGTGCGGGCGGTGCGCGCCATTTCGAAATAATAGATTGCCTTGATCGCGCGGAAGTTCATTTCGCAAACTTTCTTTTATTGTCATTCCGGACGCGCCGAAGGCGCGATCCGGAAGCCAGGGGCGACTTACGCAAGCAGCACTGGATTCCGGGTTCCGCGCTTCGCGCGGCCCCGGAATGACGACATGGCGAATGCTTTCTCACTTCGCCGCTCCATTGCGGTCCTGGTGCACGAGGCCGACGAAGATATCTTCGAGCGAGCTTTGCTTGGTCGACAGATCACGAAATCGGATGCCCGCTTCGTTCAGCGCCGCAAGCAACCGCGTGATCCCGGTGCGCTCGGCCTGGGTGTCGTAAGTATAAATGAGTTCACTGCCATCCGCCGAAAGCGCGAGCTGCTTGTTATCGGCAAGCAACGGCGGCAATGCGGTCAGCTTCTGCTGCAGCTGCAAGGCCAGTTCCTTCTTGCCGAGCTTTCGCATCAGTTCTTTTTTCTCTTCGACCAGGATGATCTCGCCTTTCGAAATCACGCCGATGCGGTCGGCCATGTCTTCGGCTTCCTCGATGTAATGCGTGGTGAGAATGATGGTGACGCCGGACGCGCGCAGGTCGCGCACCACTTGCCACATATCCTTGCGCAATTCGACATCGACGCCGGCGGTCGGCTCGTCCAGAAACAGAATGCGCGGCTCGTGCGACAGCGCCTTGGCGATCAGCACGCGCCGCTTCATGCCGCCCGAAAGCGTCATGATCTTGTTGTCCTTCTTGTCCCACAGCGAGAGGTCTTTCAGGATCTTCTCGATATAGGCCGGGTTCTTCGGCTTGCCGAACAACCCTCGGCTGAAGGAAACCGTCGCCCATACCGATTCGAACGCATCGGTCGTGAGTTCCTGCGGCACCAGCCCGATCAGTTCGCGCGCCGCGCGAAAATCAGTGACGTTGTCATGGCCGTCTACGGTGACGGTGCCGGTCGAGGCATTCACCGTCCCGCATACGATGCCGATCAGCGTGGTCTTGCCGGCCCCGTTAGGGCCCAGAAGCGCGAAGATTTCGCCGCGGCGGATGCCTAGGTTCACATTCTTCAGCGCGGTGAAGCCGGTGGCATAGGTCTTCGACAGACCGGAAATCTGGATAATGTCCTGCATGGGGTGGGGCCTTACTACGCTTTTGGCGGCGGCTCCAGAAGCGCAGAGCAACGCGGCTTTGCTCTGGCCGCAGAATGGCCGCAATGCAATTCCTCACTCCGGAACGAGCCGAACACCAGAGAGGATTCGATGCAGAACGTTCTTCGCGCGGCCGCCGTCGTGTTTGCCACGCTTGCCTTTGCGACCGCTCCTGCCGCCGCGCAGGGAAATCCCCCGGAACTCGTGCAGATCAAGCTCACCGAAAAACAGGTCCAGAGCTTTATCGCCGCGCAGGACGATCTCAACGCCGTCACCGCCAAGATCAAGGGTGAAAAGCCGGACCCCAAACTCGTGGCCGAACTCGAAGCCGCCGCCAAGAAACACGGCTTCGCCGGTCTCGAAGAGCTCGATTCGGTCGCCGCCAACATCAGCCTCGTAATGTCCGGCTTCGACCCGAAGACCAAAGAGTTCTCGCAGCCGCCGGAAGCGCTGAAAAAGGAAATCGCCGCCGTCACCGCGGACAAGTCGATCCCGGAGAAGGAGAAGAAGGAAATCCTGAACGAGTTGAACGCTGCGTTGAAATTCACAAAGCCAGTGCAGTTTCCGGAGAACGTCGAACTGATCAAGAAGTATTACGACAAGATTGATGGCGCTATGGCCAAAGGCTGAGCTGCCAAATTAACAAGATCAGAATCGGAAAGGCCGCCCTCGGGGCGGCCTTTTATTTTGAACCAAAGGGAAGAAATCAGGCGCTGAGCGCGGCAAACCTGCGCTCCGGCTTCTTCTCTTTCTCCTTCGCATGCACATAGAGCCCACGCTTCTCGGGCATCGGCATGAACAGATCGGTGAATCCGACCACGGTTTCCGCCGCGCCAAGCAGAAGGTGCCCGTCCCTGACCAGCGCCCGCGCGATACGCGACAGCACGGCCTGCTTGGTCTTGGAATCGAAATAGATCATCACGTTCCGGCAGAAGATCGCGTCGAACATGCCGAGCGAGGAGAAATCGTCGAGCAGGTTATGCTTGCGGAAGTGCACCATGTCGCGCAATTCCTGCGTCAGCCGCCACTGGTCGCCGTCCTGCTTGAAGTATTTCAGCAAGAGCTGAATCGGCAAACCACGTTGCACCTCGAACTGCGTATAAAGTCCCGACTTCGCCTTTTCGAGCACTTCGGTGGAAATATCGGTCGCCAGAATATCGATATGCCAGCCGGCGAATTGCTCCTTCGCCTGCTTGAACATCATGGCGAGCGAATAAGGCTCCTGCCCCGTCGAACATGCCGCGCACCAGATGCGGATGCGTTTACTCGCGGCACGTGCGGTCAGTAAATGCGGCAGCACCGTATCCTGAAAGCGGTCGAACGGCGTCTTGTCGCGGAAGAAGAAGCTCTCGTTGATGGTCATGGCTTCGGTGACGCGCTGACGCAGCGGCTCTTCGGCCAGAGCTTTGAGTTTCGTCACAAGTTCGCTGATCGAGTCGCAATCGTTCTGGCGCGCAACCGGCAGGAGGCGGCTTTCGATCAGATATTGCTTGTCGCCGGCAAGCTGCAGACCGGAGCGCTCGTTCAAGAGCTTGCTGAGATAAGCATAATCCTGCGGGGTCACAAATAATCTCCTGAAACAATACGCACGGCCCTGGGCCCGATCTCGTGAATGGGGAGCACGGCGGCGCAAGCCCCGGCATTCGCGGCGGAGCCCGGCATTCCCCAGATCACGCTGGTCGCTTCGTCCTGTGCGATTACGCTGCCGCCGTGATCGGCGATCGCAAGTGCGCCTTTCTTGCCGTCGGATCCCATGCCGGTCAGCACGATCCCGAGCGCGCGGCCATCGAGCGCATAAGAGGCGGACAGAAACAATGCATCGACCGCGGGCTTGCAGAAGTGAATCGGCGCGGAATCATCGATCATGATTTCGACGCCGTGGTCGCGCTTGATCAGCGCGAGGTGTTTGCCCCCCGGCGCGACATAGATCAGCCCCGCCTTCAAGGGCTCGCCGTTGATCGCTTCGCGCGCCGGCCTGCCTGCGAAACGGCCGATATGCACGGCCAATGTCGCGGTGAAGATCGGCGGCATGTGCTGCACGATCAGGACCGGGAT
>CAUJKG010000240.1 GCA_963205465.1 Pseudomonadota bacterium
CTTCGCGACATATTGTGAGCCCTGCCGCCCGGAAATGGCGTCGCTCAATCGCTTTCTCAAAGCGAATGCCGGGAAACCATTCTCCGTGTTTGCCGTCGACGTCGGAGAGATCGACCTGCGCGTGCGCGCCTTCTTCGAAAAAGAACCGGTCGATTTTCCGATCGTGCTCGATCACGACAGGAAGATCGCGAAAGCTTGGGGCGTCTATGCGCTGCCGACCACGATCGTGCTCGACGAAAAGCTGCAGCCGAAACTGATCGTCGAAGGCGACCTCGACTGGAGCAGTCCTGCGGTCCTGCAAAAACTCGAAACCTTGCTGCCAGCGCGGACAAGCCCTGCTCCGCGTGCCGGCGGCTGAACCAATCCAGACAGGGAGGAAACAAAATGGATAGACGCGACTTTCTGAAAGGCACTGCCGCCGCTTCGATTGCAGCTGCATTGCCGTCATCGGCCTGGGCTTCAGGATACAATCCAGCGCCTGGAAAATGGTCGACCTTCGACGTCGTTACCCGCGTGGAGATCGCGAAGCCCGGCAAGAATATGCAGGCCTGGGTGCCGCTTCCTTCGATCAACAATCCGGAGTGGTTCCGGGTCTTGAAGAATACGTGGACCACGAACGGCAAATGGGCAAAACGCACCGAGCCGAAATATCGCGCCGACATGGTCCACGTGGCCTGGACCGACAATCTCGCCAAGCCTTATGTCGAAGTCACGAGCCGGGTGGCAATGGCGGACCGCAAGATCGATTTGAAGAAACCCCGCACAGGGGCCGCGCTCAGTGCCAACGAGCGCAAACTCTATCTGACCGGCACCGATCTCATTCCAGTAACTGGCATCGTGAAGGAGACGTCGGACAAAATCACCAAGGGTGCGAAGACCGACCTCGAGAAAGTTCAGCTGATCTACAACTGGGTAGTCGAAAACAGCGCGCGCAACGCGAAAACCCGCGGCTGCGGCATCGGCGATATCGCTGCGATGCTGAAGTCGGGCGATCTCACCGGCAAATGCGCGGACCTCAATGCGCTCTTCGTCGGGCTTTCGCGCGCGGCTGGCGTTCCGGCCCGCGACGTTTACGGTCTGCGCGTTGCGCCGTCGAAGTTCGGCTACAAGAGTCTTGGCGCAGGATCGGCCAACGTCACCAAGGCGCAGCATTGCCGCGCCGAAGCCTATATCGCCAATGTCGGATGGGTGCCGGTCGATCCGGCCGACGTCCGCAAGGTGGTGCTGGAAGAACCGCCGGGAAATCTCGCACTCAACGATCAGAAGGTGGTCGATGCCCGCAACGCGCTGCTCGGTTCATGGGAGGGCAACTGGCTTGCCTATAATTTCGCGCATGACGTCCAGCTTCCGGGCGCGAAACATCCGAAGCTCGGCTTCCTGATGTATCCGCAAGCGCAGGTGGCGTCGCTCCTGCTCGACTGCCTAGATCCGGACAGCATGAAATACACGATCACCTCGACGCCGGTTACAGCCGCGTAGCCGATCAACGAGAAATGTGCGGTCGGGCGCCGGAGACGGCGCCCGATTTCATTTTCATGTATGCTGTGCCGATGACCGAAACCGTTCTCGATTTACGCGGTATCCGCTGCCCGCAGGTTGTGCTCGAAGCCAAGAAGGTGCTTCGTACTCTACCGGCAGGCAGCGTACTGGTGCTTGAATGCACCGATCCGCTCGCTGTGATCGATGTGCCGCATTTCGTGCGCCAGACGGGAAATGCGCTGCTTTCGGAAGAAAAGTCCGACGCGCTGCTGGTCTTCCGCATCGAGAAGAAGAACTAGCGGCTTATCCTCACCACACGAAAACCGATATTGCTGGTGCTCGTGTCCGGCGTATTGCTGCTGCGCGCGCCGACGCGATAGCGGTTGCAATAAGACTCATGGCACAGGAACGAGCCACCGCGCAGCGAGCGCAACGGCGACGGCTGTAGGTTCAGCGGATTATCGCTTGCGGTGCTGTGGTGATAGCTGGGCGAAAAATAATCTTCGCACCATTCCCAGACATTGCCCGCGACGTTATGGAGCCCATAGCCGTTCGGCTCGAATGCATGCACTGGCGCGGTGGCAAGATAGCCGTCTTCGGCCGTATTGCGCGATGGAAACTCGCCTTGCCAGATATTGCAGCGATGTTTGCCTTCCGGCATGAGTTCGTCACCCCAGGCATAAAGCGCCTGCGATAACCCGCCGCGCGCGGCCATTTCCCATTCCGCTTCGGTCGGCAGCCTTGTCCCCGACCAGTGGCAGTAGGCTTTGGCGTCGTTCCACGACACATGCACGACCGGATGATCGAGCCGTTCGAGTACCGTACTGTCCGCGCCTTCGGGTTGCGCCCAATAAGCGTGCGGCGTCTGTATCCACCACGGGACTTCGGCAGACCGCGCCTGCAAGGTTTTTCTTTGCGCTTCCGAAAGCAGCGCTTCAAACACGAAGCTCCAGCCGAAACGCTCGGCATCGGTGGTATAGCCGGTCGCGCGAACGAAATCGCCAAACTGCATGTTGGTGACGGCATGACACGCGATCTCGAAAGGATCGAGCGTGACTTCGCGGACCGGCCCTTCCCCGTCATCGGGAAAACGCCGGTCGGTCGTTCCCATCAGGAACGCACCGCCGATCGGCGCACTCCAGCGGCGGCGAATTTCCCCCGCGTGCGGCTGAAATTCGTCGGGCGTCCCGCCTCCAGCTTTCGGCGAACCGGCATCCGCTGGCCGCTTGGCGCAGCAATCGGGACTGCCGTTCGCCATGAATGCCCAGCCTCCCGCCGCTACTTCTGCTTCTCTTCTTCCCAGAAGGCGGTCTCGCCTTGCGCCGCCATCAGCTCAAGAATCTTCTCGCGCGGAATGACGCCGCAGCGATTGGCCCAGACGTCGTATTGCGCCTTCATTTCCCTGACGCGATCGGGATGCTGTGCGGCGAGGTCGTTGAGTTCGGTACGATCGAGCTCCATATCATAAAGCTCCCAATCGCCGGGATACTTCCGCACCAGCTTCCACTTGCCGACGCGCACGGCGGCGTTACCTTCGTGTTCCCAGAACAGCGGCGCATTGCGGGGCGTTTCCGACGAGAAGGTCGGCACCATGCTGACGCCTTCGAGCGGCAGGATTTTATTGCCCTTGTATTCCTTCGGATACTCCGCGCCGGAAACATCGAGCACGGTCGCCATGATATCGGGAAGCTGGAACGCGCTGTGGCGCAAGCCCCCTTTCTCCGCGATGCCTTTCGGCCAGTGCACGATAAAGGGCGTCGCAATACCCCCTTCGTGAATCCAGTGTTTGTAGAGACGAAACGGCGCGTTCGACAGATTGGCCCATGCGGTACCGTAGCTCTGATAGGTATCCTCGGCACCGGGCATGATCGAAGGATCGTTGCCGAAGCGGACCGGCTTGCCATCGCGCGTGGTCGCTTTGGCGATCATCAAATTGATGAGTTCCTGCGCCGTCACGTTTTCCGGAATGTCTTCCGCGCAGGCACCGTTATCGGACAAGAAAATAAGCAGCGTATTGTCGAGTTCGCCGGTTTCCTCGAGGGCCTTGAGGATGCGCCCGATGCCTTGATCCATGCCGTCGATCTGCGCGGCATAGACTTCCATGCAGCGCAGCGTCCACTCGCGATGCTTCGCCTCGTCAAAAGGCGGCTGGGTCGGATCGCGGTCGGTCAGCTTCCAGTTCGGATGCAGGATGCCGTCATCCACGAGCCGCTGCAGGCGCTCCTCGCGCAATTTGTCCCAGCCGGCATCGAAACGACCTTTATACTTCGCGATGTCCTCGTCATGCGCGTGCAGCGGCCAATGCGGCGCAGTATAGGCGACATACTGAAAAAACGGCTTGTCGCTATTTTCCTTCTTGTGCTGCCGGATGAACTCAACCGCCTGATCGCTGATCGCATCGGTATAGAAGAACGAGGAATCGTTCTGATACTCGTGTTCGACGTTCTCGTTGCCGCGCGTCAGCGTCGTCGGGTGATAGAAGCTTCCCGCCCCGATGATGGTGCCGTAGAAGTGGTCGAACCCGCGCTGCAACGGCCAGGCATCGGTCGGCTGCGTCAGGTTCTGGGCGACGTGCCACTTGCCGCTGAGATAGGTTTTGTAGTCACGCTGCTTCAGCACTTCCGCGATGGTGACGCAGTTGCGGTTGAGATCGCCGGCATAGCCTTCCGGCCCGTTGCTATAGGTCAGGATGCCGATGCCGGTCTGATGCGGATGCAACCCGGTGAGCAGCGAGGCACGTGACGGGCTGCAGCGGGCGGTGTTGTAGAATTGCGAATAGCGCAAACCACTCGCCGCGAGACGGTTGAGGTTCGGGGTCTCGATCTCGCCGCCGTAACAGCCGATGTCGGAATAGCCCATGTCGTCATTCAGGATGATGAGAATATTGGGCCGGTCCGACCTGTTGCCGCTTGCCATGGTATTGCTTCCTTGAATCACGAAAATTGTCAGCCTTGCCGCCGCATGAGGCTGATACTCAGACGGAAATATTCGGGGAGATAGACGGCGCGCAAGAGTTCGAGTGCGCGGCCATCTTTGCCGAGCGTCAAACGCTCGATCGAAAGCAGCGGATCGCCGGTTTTCACGCCCAGTAATTTCGCGCTGGTCGCATCGGTCAATGACGCGCCGATGGTCTGCTTGGCTTCCGCAATCTCATGACCGAGCTCTTCTTCGAGCACGCTGTACATTATGATCGAAATCAGATCGCGCTTTTCCAGCTCAAGCCCGATATCCGGCGGGTAGAACGCGTGTTCGATGGCAATCGGCGTCTTATCAGCGAAACGTATGCGCTTGAGCTGCCAGACTGCCCGCTCTTGCAAGCGCTCTTTCACCCCCGCGTCGTGACGGTTGGTCATACCCTGCTGAAGCACTTTCGCTCCCGCCTCGTAACCGGCGTCGCGGATGGTTTCCGAAAAGCCCATCAGCCGGCCGACCCAGTTTTCCGGCTGGTTGGAGCGCAGAAAGGTGCCGCGACCGCGCGAGCGCGCAAACATGCCTTCGAGCACGAGCGGCGCGATGGCATTGCGAATGGTGATACGGCTGACGCCGAAATGACGCCCAAGCTCGGCCTCGGTCATCAGGCGGCCGTCGGCGTCGATGAGTTCGCCTTTCCGCACCTGCCGCCGGATCGCTTCGCGGATCTGGATATGCAACGGCATCGCGCTGTCGGCGGCGTCCGAACCCGCCTGTTGGTTTGTTTTCTGCATTTGCGAGCGCATTACGAAAGCCGCTTTCTCGACTCAGGGTCGAACAAATGAATGTCTTGCGGGCGCACAGAAATCGCAACCGTGTCGCCTTCGCGCGGGACGTTTTCGTCGCCGACGCGAACCCGCATCAGCGAGCCGCCGATATCGAGATCGAGCACCGCGGTATCGCCGAGATGTTCGATCAGATCGACGCGCGCCTTCAGTCCCTCCGACGTAATGCGAATCGCACCCGGACGGATGCCAGCGACCACATCACGGCTTCCGGCTACCTGCATCGTGGTCGCGAACCTGTGCCCACCCAGAACCACGTCGCCGTTCTCGTAGCGCGCGTTCAACAGGTTCATCGGCGGGTTGCCGATAAAGCCGGCAATATCGATCGAGTTCGGCTTGGCGAAGACTTCCGCCGGCGTGCCGATCTGCTG
>CAUJKG010000241.1 GCA_963205465.1 Pseudomonadota bacterium
TGCATCGTTCAACTCGCCCAGGATCGTGACCGAACGATCCTTCGCGAGTGCGGAGCAAAGCGCGCCGAAAGCCGAGAACGCCCCCGGTGCCGGCGGCACGATCACTCTCGGAATGCCGATTTCCTCCGCAACGAGCGCGGCGTGCAGCGGACCCGCGCCACCATAAGCAAGCAAAGCGAAGTCGCGCGGATCGAAGCCGCGCGCCACCGAAATCTCATGCACCGCGGCGGCCATCTTCGCGACGGCAAGACGAAGGATGGCTTCGCCTGCTTCGGCAATGCTGACTCTCATCGCATCGGCCAGCGGCTTCATCGCAGCTTCCGCTTTGCTGAGATCGATGCGGAGCGAGCCGCCCATTTCCTGCGAGGCACCCAAGCGGCGCAGAACGACATTCGCGTCAGTGACGGTGGGCCGTGTGCCGCCCTTCCCGTAAGCCGCCGGACCTGGGACTGCGCCTGCGCTTTCCGGGCCGACGAGCAAGCTGCCGCCCGCATCGAGCGACGCAATCGAACCGCCACCAGCGCCGACCGTATGAATGTCGAGTTGCGGCAGGCGGATGATCAGCCCTTCGAGAATAGTCTCACGCTTCAACGGGAACGTGGTGTCGGCGACCAGCGCGACATCGGTCGAAGTGCCGCCCATATCGTAAGTGATCAGATTGGAGGTGCCGATTGCTCTCGCCAGATGCAGGGTTGCGGCAATACCAGCGGCCGGGCCTGACAAAACCGTTTTCACCGGCTGTGTCGTTG
Organism: Pseudomonadota bacterium; assembly: GCA_963205465.1. Taxonomy (GTDB): domain Bacteria; phylum Pseudomonadota; class Alphaproteobacteria; order Rhizobiales; family Xanthobacteraceae. The sequence continues at coordinate 750 of CAUJKG010000241.1, forward strand.
CGGCCGACGTCGAGAGCAACCCACCATGCGAGGCGACGGTGTAGAACCCCGAAGCGGGATAGCGTTCCCGCACAGCCTGGGTAAGCCGGCTCACATAGCTCGACATCACCGGCATCACATAACCATTGATCGCGGCAACGGAGAGCCGCTCGAATTCGCGCACCTCGTTCAATACGCCGGTCGAGATCGTCACATATTTTATGTGCTTGCCGAGAATTTCTGCAGCGCGTTTCTCATGCGCGGCATTGCGGTAGCTGTTCACGAAGCCAATGATGACAGCCTCGATCCCCTCAGCCGCCAGTTCTTTGGCGAGCCGCTCCAGCGCCGCCTCGTCGAGCGGCGTGCTCACACGGCCATCCGCCTCTATGCGCTCCTTCACGGTGTGACGATCGCGGCGACGCACCAGCGGCTGCGGGCGGCGGAAGTAAGGATCATAGAGACTGTTCGGCATCAGCCGTGTCGTTCGGCCGAGTTCGAGCACGTCACGGAAGCCTTCGGTCGTGACCAGTGCCGTGCGAGAACCGCGACGCTCCAGCAGCGCGTTGGTCGCAACCGTCGTGCCGTGGACAATCAAACGCACGGCATCTCCGGGCACGCCGGCCTTTTGCAAGCCGGCGAGCACTGCTTCATCGGGCATGCCACGGTTGGAAGGCACCTTCACGGCGCGCGTGCCGCCGGAAGCCAGATCATAGATCGTCAGGTCGGTGAACGTGCCGCCGACGTCGATACCAACAAAAAATCCTTCGGACGAGGAAGACACGGTCATGATTACTTCCGCGCTACAGCAAGACGGCGAATGGTGTGGAGCCCGGCGCGGCCATCCGCGCCGACCAGAACGGTAGTCTGCTCGAGCGATGGATCGATCTTATCGACCCAGTAACGGCGCGCCGGCCCTTTGGACGTGATGAGTTCGATCAGATCGCCGACATTGGCCTGCGAAGCAGAAGCAACAGCGGCGCTGAGATGACAGCGGCCGCTTTTCACATCGGCCGACTGCTTGGCCGTCGCGGTGGGTGCTGCCTGTTCATAACGCGTGCGGCTATGGTCGGTTACATAACCATCCGCGATATCGTCTGCCAGTTCCTGCCGCCCGCGCTCCGTCGGCGCACCAAAGCCGCCGCCGCCGGAACTCTCCATCACGACGATGTCGCCCGGACGCAGCTGGAAATTCGCGATCTTGCCGGGAAACGTGCTCGGGGCGATCGTCTCGCCGTTACGACGCACCGTATAGCGGTTCGGCGCACCGGACTCGCCGCCGTTCACGCCGGCCGGCGGGATGATGTTGCGATCGGAAAGCACCGAAAGCCGCGCGTCGTCCGTTAGCACTTCGACTTCGCGCACGAGCCCGCAGCCGCCGCGGTAACGGCCCGGGCCGCCGCTGTCGGTGCGGATTTCCTGCCGCAGGATGCGGAGCGGAAATACGCCCTCCACGATCTCGGTCGATTGAATCGAAACATTTTCGCCTTCGTTGAAGGCGCGCACGGCAACGTTGCCGTCATGCTCCGCCCATGCGCCCGTGCCGCCGGACGGATACTCGTAGAAGATGAAATTGCTGTTGCCGATATAGGTATGATTTGACGTGCCACGCACGTCTCCGGTGAGACGCTCAGGCACCGCCTGCGCCAGCGCGCCCATGACGGCCGCGTCGCATCCGAAGCGAACTTCGTTCAAGCCGCCGCATGGCGCGGGACGCTGCGCGTAAACGATCGAACCCTTCGGCACATTCACTTTGATCGTTCGCAGCGTTCCCGAATTGATGGGGCCGCTCGGATCGAGGAACGATTTGACGACCGTCATCACCGAGGTCGGCGCGATGGCAGGGCCGGCGTTCAACGGAGCCGCGACCTGTGCGGATGTTCCGGTGAAGTCGGCCTCGATGTGATCTTCGTGGATGGTCAGCGCAACCCGCACTTCGAGCGGATGCGGCGTTGCTTGGTTGCCGTCGATATAACCGACGTGGGTAAACGTCCCGCGCGGCAGGCTGCCGATTGCGTCCCGCAACCGGCGCTCGGAGGCGTCAAGAATATCCTCAAGCGCGCTTTCAAGCGTGGGCAGGCCATACTTCGCCGAAAGATCGCGCAAGCGGCGCTCGGCGACCCGGCATATGCCGAGCACGGCGTTGAAATCGGAAATCGCTTCCGCTGTCGCGCGGACATTGTCGAAGATCAGCCGCAGCGTTTCGGATTTTCCGGACTTGTCGATCTTGAGATAATTGAGCCGCAAGCCCTCCTGCAGGATGTCGACCGCGGCACCGTTCAGCGAACCGGGCGTCATGCCGCCGATGTCGCCCCAGTGCGAGCGGATCACGATATAGAAGATCGGCCGCCCGCCTTCGTAGACCGGCCAGATCACCGCAACGTCGTTGAGATGCGTGCCGCCGGTATAGGGATCGTTGTGCAGGAGCACGTCGTTCTCGCCGATCGTCTCGTGAATCGCGAGCGCGCCCTCGACCGCACCGGCAACGGGAATGATGTGGAACGGATGATCCTCGCCCGATTCAGCAACCAGGCGGCCCTTCCCGTCGATCAGCACGCAGGAAAAATCATACCCTTCATAGATGATCGAGCTGTAGGAAGACTGCACCATCGCGCGACGCATTTCGCGAACGATTGAACTCAGCGCCTCGCGAACGACTGCGCTGGTCGCGATATCCGTGCGTCGCGTAAACGTAGGCTCGACCTTATTCATTCTTTGGCTTTTCCACTTGCCTTGGCTGTTCCACTTGCAAGACTTTTCCAGGTTGCCGTTGCGTATGCCACTGCGTTGCCTTCGGCGTCCGTCGCTTGCGACTGGATGAACGACAGCCTTGCGCCATACCGCAGAAACGACGCGCGGCACGTCACCTTTCCCTTGGCCACGGGCGCCAGGTACTGCACCTTCATTTCCAATGTCGCGCCAGGACCGGATCTCCTGTTCAGCAGGTGACCCATCGAGATATCGAGCGCCGTGGAAAGCACGCCGCCGTGCAGCGTGCCCTGCGGGTTGAACAGCGCGGGCAAGGCTTCGAACGCGACGATGCATGCATCTGGCTCATACGAAACTTCGAGCCCCAGGAACCGCGACAGGAAGAACGAGCCGAACTCCTGCCGCGGGTCGGCGGCCGCTTGATCAAACAGTTTCTGACCTGTGCGCAGGATCTCGTTCACTCCGCGGCCTCCGCGTCCTTCTTGGAGTCGCGCGAAGCCGCACCGAACGCGCCCTGGCGCGCGAAACTCTCGCATTCGGATTCGCTGAGGCCGAGCCATTCCTTCAGAATTTCGTTGGTGTGTTCGCCGAGCATCGGCGGCCGGAGGCGCACCGGGGTCGGCTTGTCGCCAAAGCGGATCGCACTGCCGATGCCGCGAACGACGCCAGCGGCCGGATGATCGATGCTATAGACCTGCTCGCGCACGCTAAGCTGCTCGGCATCGCAGACTTCGCCCACCGTCTTGATTTCGCCGGAGGGAATACCTGCCTTGGCAAGTTTCTCGACCCAGAATTTCCGCGTTTCTTTCCGGATCACAGGCGCGATAATTTTCTGCAATTCGGCGCGATTGACGGCGCGGTCGGTTGCCCGCGCAAAACGCGGATCCGCGACAATTTCGTTAAGGCCGGTCAATTCGCAGAACAATGCCCAGAACTTGTCGTTGGCAACGCCAATATTTAGCCACCCGTCGGACGCCGCGAAGGTTTCGTACGGACTGATCGTCGGGTGCGCATTGCCGCGCCGGCGCGGAACCACGCCGGT
>CAUJKG010000242.1 GCA_963205465.1 Pseudomonadota bacterium
GCGCAGGTCATCGATTCCTTCCGCGACGTGCAGGCCGCACGCGCGGACGCCGAGCGTCTGCAGAACGAAGCGCAGACCTATGCAAACCGCGTGGTGCCGGAAGCGCGAGGCGAGGCTTCTCGGATTTTGCAGGCTGCCGAAGCCTATCGTGAGCGCACGGTGGTCGAGGCGAAAGGTCAGGCGGCGCGCTTCAACTCGATCCTGGCCGAATACAAACTCGCACCGGAAGTGACCCGGCGTCGTATGTATCTCGAAACCATGGAGCGCGTGCTCGGCGGGATCGACAAGATCATTCTCGATCCGAGCAACAAGGGCTCGAACGTGGTGCCTTATCTGCCGCTCGATCAATTGTTGCGGCCCAATCAATCCGGAGCACGCCGATGAAAACGATTACCGGCGTCATTGCCGTATTGATCGCGCTGGTTGCGATCGCACTCTACTCTTCGATCTTCTTCGTGCATCAGTCGCAGCAGGCGTTGTTGCTTCGCTTCGGCGAGCCGCGCCGCGTGATCGTCGAGCCGGGTCTGCAGTATAAGGCCCCGTTCATCGACACCGTAATCCTGATCGACAAGCGCATTCTCGACCTCGACAACCCGCCGCAGGAAGTCATCGCGTCGGACCAGAAGCGTCTCGTGGTCGATGCCTTCGCGCGCTACCGCATCACCGATCCGCTGAAGTTCTATCAGTCGGTGGCGACCATCGAGGGTGCAAACTCCCGCCTGCTGCCGGTGCTCAACGCCTCCATGCGCCGCGTGCTCGGCGAATCGACCTTTATCGAGGTGGTCCGCGACGACCGCGCCGATCTGATGGCGCGGATCAAGGAAGGCATGAACGCGGAAGCGAAAAGCAACTTCGGCATCGAAGTTGTCGACGTCCGCCTCCGCCGCGCCGATCTACCCGACGCCAACAGTCAGGCGGTCTATCAGCGGATGCAGACCGAACGTCAGCGCGAAGCCGCAGAAATCCGCGCGCAGGGCAACCAGGCGAGCCAGGCGATCCGCGCCAAGGCCGATCGCGACGTGACTGTCATCGTCGCCGAAGCCACCTCGAAGGGCGAGCAGCTGCGAGGCGAGGGCGACGCCACGCGTAACAAGATCTTCGCGGACGCCTATGGCAAGGATCCCGACTTCTTCGCGTTCTACCGTTCGATGCAGGCCTATGAGCAAGGCTTGCAGAAAGACGGCACGCGCATGCTGCTGACACCGGATTCTGATTTCTTCCGCTATTTCCAGAATCCGGCGGGCACGCTTCCAGCGCCGCCTGCACGCTAGTTCCGGGGCAGCATGACGTTTCTTGTTGCGGCGCTGGGACTTCTGCTCGCGATCGAGGGGTTGATGTTTGCGGCTTTTCCCGGAGCCGCAAAACGGGCGGCGGCCGCGATCATCGACGCGCCCGAGGGGACGCTGCGCATGGTGGGACTGATTGCGGCGATCCTCGGCGTCGTGCTGGTCTGGTTCGTCCGGCGATAGGTTCCGCGAATTTGCGGGAACGCGGGGAACCATCGCGCGTCCCGATGCTTGCGTCACTGGCCGTTCCGGCGCAGTTTTGCCATAGACGGCCAGCCCCGCTGATCTGTCAGAGGAAAAGGCTTTCCATGTCCGCTTCGCGCGATACCGGCTCAACTCTTCTTGTTCGTCTTGGCGCCGCGGTGGCGCTTGCTGCGTTCGTCTTCGTGACACCGCACGCGATCCGCGCGCAGACGCGTGGACCTGACAACGTCGCGGATGTCGCCGATCGCGTGCAGTCCGCCGTCGTCAATATTTCGACCACGCAGAATGTGAACCCGTCCCAGCAGGTGCCGATGCCGCAACTGCCGCCCGGTTCGCCGTTCGAAGAATTCTTCGACGAGTTTTTCAAGAACAAGAACGACGGCGATCCCAAACGGCAGCGCAAGGTGTCTTCGCTCGGCTCGGGGTTCGTCATCGACTCCTCCGGTATCGTGATCACCAACAATCACGTCATCGCGGAAGCCGACGAGATCATCGTCAACTTCGCGGATGGCACGAAGCTTAAGGCCGAACTCATCGGCCGCGACGAGAAGGTCGATCTCGCGGTGTTGCGCGTGAAGCCGAAGACGCCGCTCAAGGCCGTGAATTTCGGTGATTCCGACAAGACGCGGGTCGGCGAATGGGTGATGGCGATCGGAAATCCGTTCGGGCTCGGGGGCTCGGTAACGGTGGGCGTCGTATCCGCGCGCAACCGCAATATCGAATCGAGCCTTTACGACGACTTCATCCAGACCGATGCCGCAATCAACCGCGGCAATTCCGGCGGCCCGCTTTTCAACCTGCAAGGCGAAGTGATCGGCATCAACACTGCGATCTTTTCGCAGACTGGCGGCTCCATCGGCATCGGTTTTGCCATTCCGGCAAATACGGTGCTGCCGTTGATCAAGCAGCTTCGCGAAACCGGGGAAATCCAGCGCGGCTGGATCGGCGTTTCGATTCAGCCGGTCGACGACCAGATTGCCGAAAGCCTGGGCCTGCCGTCCGCGCGCGGCGCGCTGATCGCAGCGGTGAACGACAATGGGCCGGCGATGAAAGGCGGTATGCTCGCGGGCGACGTCGTCATCCGATTCAACGGTCAGGAAGTCCGGGAAATGCGCAATCTCCCGCGTATCGTCGCCGGCAGCGAGATCGGCAAGACCGTGGATGTGGTCGTGATCCGCAAGGGCAAGGAAGTGACGCTGAAGCTCGAAGTCGCCAAACTCGCCGAGCCCGACAAGAAGCCCAACCGTCAGACCAAGGTGGAGCCCCAGCAGCCGCCCCAGCGCGCAACCGCGAACCGGCCGCTCGGTCTCGAGCTTTCGGTTTTGAATGAAGACCTGCGCCGCCGCTATCGGCTCAAGGAAAGCGTCAAGGGTCTGGTGGTCACGGGCGTCGATCCGGAATCCAATGCCGCCGAACAGAATATCGAAGCCGGGCTCGTTCTGGTCGAGGTTTCCGGGGAGTCTGTCGCTACGGCCGCCGAAATGCGCACGCGGGTCGCGGATTTGAAAAAGGCCGGCAAGAAGTCGGCGCTGCTGCTCCTGGTCAACCCGGGCGGCGAACAGCGCTTCGTCGCCGTCACAATTCCGTAAGTCCTGGACCGTTCACAGTTTATTGTCCGTACCCCGTGTGCCGATCACGCGATCGCGTTTGCGCGTGATAGCCCAAGCCGATAGCATCCGCGGCAATCAGGGGAGCGGTTCTTTGCGAACGACGGACATGCCTTTTGCGCTTCGTTCCGGGACGATGATCACCGGCTACGAAGTCGTGCGCCCGATCGGCGCCGGCGGTTTCGGCATCACTTACGAAGGCTACAACCCGATTACCGAGCGACGGGTTGCCATCAAGGAATTCTTCCCGCGCGGGATCGCCTCGCGCGATGACGCGACGCGGATCGCGTATTCCCAGCAGGATAACGAGGTCGTGTCCTGGGCGCTGAAGCGCTTCGCCGACTCCACCAACCGGCTCGCCAAGCTCAAGCATCCGAACATCATCGAGGTGCTCAACTATGTCGCCGACAACGGCACCGGCTACATGGTCATGGAGCATGTCGAAGGGCAGACGCTGGAAGACTGGCTGAAAGCGCGTACGTCGCCGCCGCAACTCGCCGAACTCGGGCCCATCTTCGATCCGATCTTCGACGCGCTCGAATATGTTCATTCGAACGGCCTGATCCACCGCGACATCGCGCCGGACAATGTCATGATCCGCGCCGATGGCCGTCCGGTGTTGATCGATTTCGGCGCGCTGAAACTCATCGCCGAGCATACCCAGGCGCATGGTCCTTCGCCGAAGAGTTTCGGCGTCGTGAAGGCGAACTATTCGCCGCCGGAGCAAAGCGACGACGGCGGCGTCACCGATCCGCGGATGGACATCTACTCGCTGGCGGCGACGCTTTACCGGGCGCTGGCCGGCAAGCCTCCCGCCGATGCCGACCGGCGCAAGACGGATATCGCCCTGAAGGGGATGGACCCCTATATTTCGCTGGCGAAGGCAGCCGAGGTTCCGCTTCCCGCGCCATTCGCCGCGACGATCGATGCTGCACTTTCGCTTCGTCCGGCCGAGCGCCCCGCGTCCGTCGCGGAGTTCCGTTCGCGCCTTGCCGCGCGCGAAGAGACGATGACGAGCGAGCCGGTGACGGCCGCTTCGGCGGTAGAGATTGCGCCCACGGCAGCTGTGCCGCCCGCAGCCTTGTCGGCGCCGGCGACTGAAATTCCAACGCCGGTTGTATCCGACTCAACTTTTATAATTCCTCCTTCGCCTGCTGCGCCCGCGCCGGATGAAAGAGCAACGGCCGGCTATAGCCCACCTCCGGTGCAGCCCTATACGCCGTCGGCGCAAGCCGCGGATCCGGGGCAGGGATACATGCCACCCGGCAGCGACATGCCGGGGAAGAAGCGTTCGGGGATGTCGATCGTCAATATCGCGGCGGTCGTATTGCTGATCATCGGGTGTCTTGCCGTCGTGCTGCATCGTCCGATCCTCAATTTCGTGGATCGGATGATGGGCATGCGCTTCACCATGGGGCTGGAAGAAAAGAACCAGCCCGTGCAAAAGCAGGCTCCGCAGAAACAGCAACCCCCGCAGCAGAAGCAGGAACAACCGCAGCAGCAGACCCGGCGCGATACGCAGGGCGAGCGTCTGCCGCAACAACAGCAACAGCAGCAACAACAGCCGCAACGCCAACAGCAGGCGCCGTCGCGTGAAGCCGAGGCGCTGCTCAGTCGGGCGAACCAGTCGCAGCGAGCGGGCGACAACCGCCGCGCGGTCCAGGAATATTCCGACGCGATCCGGCTCGATCCGTCGCTGGTCAATGCCTATACCGGCCGCGGTCTTTCTTATTACCGGCTCGGCGATCGCGATCGCGCGTTCGACGATTATTCGACGGCGATCCGGCTCGAGCCGAATACGCGCCGCGCGGCGGTGCCCTATCTCAACCGTGCGATCGTCTGGCGGGAGCGGGGCAACAGCGAGCGCGCCTTCGAGGATATCGAAAACTCGTTGCGGCTCGATCCGAAGTTCTCGCTTGCCTTCAATACGCGCGGCAATCTCCATTACGACCGCCGCGAATATGACCGGGCGCTTGCAGACTATAATCAGGCGATCAGCCTCGATCCGTCTTATGCTTCGGCCTATTCCAACCGCGCCAATGTGCATGCCTTGCGGCGCGATCCGCAGCGGGCGGTCGACGACTATTCCACTGCGTTGCGGCTGGAGCCGCGGAACGTGAATGCGCTGGTCGGCCGTGGCAATGCCTATTTCGACCTGAATGACGGCGATCGCGCAATCAAGGATTACAACGAGGCGCTGCGGATCGACCGCAGCCATGCGCTGGCTTATTTCAATCGTGCCCGCGTTTATCTGGCGCGAAAGGATTATGTCAGCGCGCTGTCCGACTATTCGGACGCGGTACGGCTCGACCCGCGCCGCGCAGCGGCGCACCAGGGCCGCGGCTTTGCCAATGAAGGGCTTGGCCGTCGCGAAGAAGCAATAAAGGATTTTCGTGAGGCGCTTCGCCTCGATCCCAGTCTGACACAAAGCCGTGATGCGTTGCGGCGGCTTGGAGTGAACCTTTGACCGAACCGCAATTTCCTTTCGCGCTGCCGATCGGCACGCAGATTTCGGGCTACGAGATCGTGCGCGTGCTCGGTGTCGGCGGTTTCGGCATCACCTATGAAGGTTTCAACCCGGTCACGCGCCGGCGTGCTGCGATCAAGGAGTTCTTTCCGCGGGGCATCGCGTCACGTGAAAACGCCACTCAGGTCGTGTTCTCGCGGCAGGACAATGACGTGGTGTCCTGGGCGCTGGAGCGCTTCCGTCGTTCCACCACTGAGCTTTGCGACTTCCGGCATCCCAACATCGTCGAGGTGCTGAACTACGTGCCGGCGAACGAGACCGGCTACATGTTCATGGAGCAGGTCGAGGGCGAGACCCTGGAAACCTGGCTCCGGAAAAAGAACGGTCCGCCGACCATGGAGGAAATGCGCATCATCCTCGAGCCGGTCTGCGACGCGCTCGATTACGTGCATTCCCGGAAGTTCATTCATCGCGACATCGCACCCGACAACATCATGATCCGCCAGGACGGCAGGCCGATGTTGATCGACTTCGGCGCGATCAAGATCATCGCGCAAACTGCGCAAACGCGCGCCGCTTCGGGCCGGAGTTACGGCGTCGCCAAACAGCATTATTCGCCGCCCGAGCAGATGGACGAGGATGCCGAGCTCGATCCGCGCGCGGATGTCTACGCGCTCGGTGCGGTGCTCTATCGCGCGGTAACGGGGCAGCCGCCGGTCGATGCTGACAAACGCAAGAACGATCTCATCCTGAAAGGGGCCGACTCCTATGTTTCGGTAGCGCAGGCTTCGCGCATTCCTTTGTCCGAAAGCGTCATCAATGTCATCGATCGTTCTCTGGCGCTGAAGCCAGCGGAACGTCCGTCGAGCATTGCCGAATTTCGCGCCGGCATGATGGAGGAGGGATTTGCAACGGCGGTGATCGCGCCGGCGGTT
>CAUJKG010000243.1 GCA_963205465.1 Pseudomonadota bacterium
ATCTTTGGGCCTCGCGTTCTCCGCCTGGGGCATCGCGCTGTTTCCCTATGGCGATGCCTATGCCCAGGCGCATGTCGGAACCTTCCTGACCATGGCGATGCTGAGCTCCATGCTCTGCCTCATCCATCTGCGCTCGGCGGCAGTGGTCGTTGCGATCGCCGTCTGCATTCCCTTTTCCATTTTCTTTGCCGCCACCGGCGTGCCGACGTTTATCGGCACTGCGATCAATGTTTTGCTGGTCACGGCCGCGGTCGTGATCGTCATCCTGATCCAGTATCGCGACTTCACGCGCATGGTCGATGCGCAGAAGCAGACGCAGATGTTGAGCAACGAGAACCTGCGTCTCGCCAATCTCGACAGCCTGACCGATCTTCCCAACCGCCGCGCGTTCTTCGCGCATCTGGACGAAGCCTTTGCGCGCGCACAGGCACGGGGAACGCGCCTGGCGCTCGGCATCATCGATCTTGACGGCTTCAAGCCGGTCAACGACGTCTATGGCCACAACACCGGCGACAAATTGCTGGTGGAGATGGCCGCACGGCTTTCCGCCATTCGTCCGTCCGATACGTTCTTCATGTCTCGCCTCGGCGGCGACGAGTTCGCTTATGCGATCACGGATGCGCCGGACGACGACGCGCTGATCGCGCTGGGGGAGGAGATCACGGCATGCCTGCGCAAGCCCTGCTTGCTTTCGGAGGCGACGGTGCAGATGTCGAGTTCGGTCGGCATCGCCGTCTATCCTGAAATGGCCAACACGTCCGAAGAGCTTTTCGAACGTGCCGACTACGCGCTCTATCACGGTAAGGATACGAACCGCGGACGTGCAACCCTCTTCACTGCCGAACATGAGGAGAAGATCAACAACGATGCCACGATCGAGCAGGCGCTCAAGACCGCCGATCTCGAGCGGGAGCTTTCCGTCGTGTTCCAGCCGATCATCGATATCCGCACGCAGACCACCATCGGATTCGAGGCTCTGGCGCGCTGGAACAGTCCCACGCTCGGCAATATTTCTCCGGCCCGGTTCATTCCGATCGCGGAGCGCGCCAGCATTATTGGTACGCTGACCAAGCCGCTGTTGCGAAAAGCGCTGGCCGAAGCCGCGCAGTGGCCCGCGGATCTCCGGCTCGCCTTCAACCTGTCGGCCTATGACCTCAATTCCGCCCAAGGGACGCTTGCTATCGTGAGCATCATCGAAGCCGGCAGTTTCGACGCGCGAAGGCTCGATCTGGAAATCACCGAGACCGCGTTCACGCATAATTTCGAGCAGGTGCAGCGATCTATCGAGATGTTGCGGCGGCTCGGGTGCGGGATCTCGCTGGACGATTTCGGCACTGGTTATTCCAGCCTGTCACGCCTTCATGCATTGCCGCTCACCAAGATCAAGATCGACCGCAGCTTCGTGACCGATCTGCACGAAATTCCGGCCAGCCTGAAGATCGTCAAGTCGCTCTTGGCGCTGAGCCGGGACATGGGCCTCGATTGCGTGATCGAAGGCGTGGAGACTCAGGAAGAAATGGCGGCGCTGCGGAAGCTGGGAGGACTGATGGTCCAGGGCTATTTTTATTCGCCTCCCATCAAGTCGAATGAGGTTTCCGCTTATCTGAACCAATCGGAGCCGGCCGCGCGCGTGGCCTGAACGCCGTCACCGCGATCGGGATTATGTTCTAGCGAATGCCGGCAGGGACACATTTCGCATTGGCAAGCCTCGACCGCAGCAACGGACGCGCGCCTTCTTCGCGCACGAAAGCGCGGATGAACACGATCCCCTGCATCGACGGCGACTCGACGATGAGCCGGTCTGCCGCGGTGATTTCGCTGTTGCTCGGCAGCAATGCGCGTTGTTGACCTGTCATGAGTTGCAATTCGATCGCGCCGCGGCCTGCCGCGCGATCGTTCAGCGAGTAGAAGACGCGCCCCTGCCGCGTGAAGAAGGCGATCGAGGTCATGTCGGGCGTCGCCGGAACGCTGAAGGCAAGCGGGCCTCGCGAAAGATCATAGACGCAGGCGGCATAGACGAATGCGGGGTCGAGCCGCGGCAGCGCCGACTCGAACGGCGTCGGTTCTGGAATTTGCACGATCTCGTTGGTTTTCCCGAAACGCGAGAGCCGCGCATAAGCATCGTGCTGCGCGAGCTGCGGCATCGCGAAGATGGTAAGAATGTGCACGATGCCGCCGAGTACGATGCCCGCGGCGAGCGGAAGCAGGATCCTCCTCACGGACATTGCTCCTGCGTGATGCGCGGCATTTCCGCGGCTTCGCTGCGCACGACGCCGGTCGGCATGTCGTAGAGACGGAAGATCGCAACGATCCGCTCGCTCTCCGCGGTCGGCAGCCAGTTGCCGCTGCTGGCGCGCGGCGAAAGCCGGATATCGACGCTGCCGTCGGCGTCGTAAACGACTTCGGTGCTGGTGAAGCCGTAACGCGAAGCTGGATTTTCGATGAGGCGGCCGCGGCCGTCATAGATCGTGAGCGTCCAGAACCGGGCGGGCAGGAGCTTGCCTTTGACCCGGATCACGCAGCGTCCGTCGAGCGCCCGTTTTTGTTCGTCGGCAGTGGCGATGAAGGCGATGCCTTCGGAAAGGCCGATCGGCAATTCGCCCGAGCGCGCGAAACTCGCGCGCGCGTAGGGATCGGCGTCGAGCGTGCCGCTGCGCGGCCATGCCCGCCAGACGCCGATATCGACCGCGCCGAAGCCGTTGTCGCGCGCCGACATATGCCATGTCAGCGCGAGGCCGGTCGCGGAACCGACGATCAGAGCGAGGATGAACGAAAGTGCGCGCAAACTTCAGGAACCGGAATCGAACAGGTCTGGAGATGCAGCCAATGCCACGCCGCCCGCCGCCACTCCAGCGGTTTTAGCGCGTTGGCTGGTTCGCCGCCGTTTGCCCGCTGTTATGCGGGAGCGAGGCATTTCCCGCGGCGTCGCGGAAGGCCCGCTCCAGCTTCAGCAACTGGTCGATGGCCCGCGGCGGCAGAATGGCGGGCCGGGTGATGGCCAGGTTCTGCTGGTTCTGCGCGACTTGCGGGGCGTCGCGCTTCGGCGCCGGCCGGTTCACGCCGGGCATGGGATTGAGTTTCACGCCCTGGTGCGCGACCTCCATGACCCGGTGCCAGGTCATCGCAGGCAGCGAGCCGCCGGTCATGCGGCGGAGCGGCTGATAGTCGTCGTTACCGTACCACACCGCGGCGACGAAATTGCCGGTGAAGCCGATGAACCAGGCGTCGCGGTAGGCGTTGGTGGTCCCGGTTTTTCCACCGGAAAGAATGCCGTTGAGGATCGCCCGCCGCGCCGTGCCGTTCTCGACGACGTTCACGAGAATGGGGTTGATCTCATCAATAACTGAAACCGGTAAAACTTGCTCCGCCCTCGTCAGATCCGTCACATCCCTCCATATCAATTCTCCGGTCTGCGAGCGTATTTCGAGTGCAGCATGACCGCGCACGCGCTTTCCATTCGAAGCAAAGGTGGCGTAAGCCTGCGTCATGTCAAAGACAGTAACCTCCGCTGCTCCGAGCGGTAGTGGCGCTGAAATGCGAAGCTCGGTCGTCAATCCCATCTTGCGCGCGAGATCAACGATTTTGTTTCTTCCGACGATACCTGCGATCCGAACCGCCGGAGTATTTAAAGAAAGCGTAAGCGCCTGAGAAATTGGCATGTTGCCGAAGTAGGAGCGCGAATAGTTCTGCGGGCACCAGTTGCCGAGGCAGATCGGCCCGTCGAGCACCATGGTTTTTCCGGTCATGCCATTGAGGAAGGCGGTGGCATAGACGAAGGGCTTGAAGGAAGAGCCCGGCTGCCGCAGCGCATCGGTCGCGCGATTGAACTGGCTCTCGCCATAGTCGCGCCCGCCGACCATGGCCCGCAGCGCGCCGTTGGCTTCCATGACCACGATCGCGGCCTGGTTCGCGTTATAGTCGCGGCCGAACTGGCGGAGCGAGGACTCGATCGCGTCGTCTGCGGTCTTCTGGATCGCCGGATCGAACGCGGTGCGCACGACGAAGACACGCTCGATCACGCTCGGCGGCAGCTTGGCCGCAATCTGCTGCACTTCGCGGAAGGCGTAATCGAGATAGTAGTTCGGCGTCTGCTCCTCGCGCCGGTCGACCGCGCGCGCCGGGTTGCGCCGTGCGCCGAACACCTGGCCTTCGGTCATGAATCCGGCTTCGACGAGGTTGTCGAGCACGGTCGACGCACGCGCACGCGCAGCGGGAAGGTTCACATGCGGGGCGAAGCGCGTCGGCGCCTTGAACAGGCCCGCGAGCATCGCCGCTTCCGCGAGGCTCACGTCGCGTGCGGATTTTGCAAAATAGAACTGCGCCGCCGCGTCGACCCCGTAAGACCCGCCGCCGAGATAGGCGCGGTCGAGATAGAGTTTCAGAATTTCGTTCTTCTTCAGCCGCGACTCGAGCCAGATCGCAAGGAAGGCTTCCTTCACCTTGCGCTCGATGGTGCGCTCGTTCGAGAGAAAAAGATTCTTCGCAAGCTGCTGCGTGATCGAGGAGCCACCCTGGAGCACGCCGCCGGCGCGCACGTTGGTGGTGAGCGCGCGTAACGTGCCCGCGAGATCGATGCCGAAATGTTCGTAGAAGCGCCGGTCCTCGGTGGCGAGCACCGCCTTGATGAGATGATCCGGCATCTCCTCGAGCGGCACGGAGTCGTTATGGCGGATGCCGCGCTCGCCGATGCGGTTGCCGTAGCGGTCGAGGAAAGTGACGGCGAGTTCGCTGCGCTTGAGCCAGTCTTCGTCGGTGGTTTCGTTGAAGGCGGGAATTGCGAGCGCCAGCATCAACACTGCGCCGCAGGTGCCGAGCGTGGCCGCTTCTGACATGCCTTCGACCGCGAAACGCCGGAATCCACTTACGTGGAAACGGTCCATGAAGGTCGAATAATCGTCCCAGAGCCCGCGCAGCCACGCCCAGAACGCGTAGAGTGCCGCGTTCAGCCGCGCGTCGAGATCCAGAAAGAATTGTCGCACCGGCCCGAGCCCGCCGCGTGAAGGCGGGCCGTCTTTTTTCGGACCTTTGCCGAACGGGGGCGGGGTGGACGAATCGGCCACGGACAGGAACTCGCGGAAAACGTAGGGTCTCGGAAGCCGGGCTTATAGCAGGGGCGGCGGTATTGGGCGACTGCGGACGCCGGGGGCGGTTAACGCTGCAACGGGTCGCCTTCTTGTGTTTCCCCATTTTAGGGAACTTGATCCCCAGAATGGGGAAACTCGTGCAAGCGCGTAAACCCAGCTTACTGCGCGCGAAATCTTATTCTTCGTCATGCGCGGGCTTGACCCGCGCATCCATGATGAAGGTCAGCCAGCGTTGACGGTCCGCATAGATCACCGGATCGGGCAGCGTCTTGCCGCTCGCTACGCTCGCCAGCGCGAACGCGCCGTCCGGTGATGACGAGGGTGAGGGTCGTCTCGGTCGCACCTTTATCATACCTTGATCCGAGACAACGAAGCGCTTCGAGTTCAGAAGAGTCCCGCTGAAAATCGGCGGCCACAACTTCTTGATTTTACAAATACCTCCTCAGCGATAGGGTGCTGCAGAATCAGCGATTTTTTCAACCCATGTTCTTCGCTTCCGAAAGAGACACGCTCAATTACGCGCGCGACAAGGCGCAGGAGTTGTTCGAAGAGACCGGGCAGAAGCCCGAGATCGTTTCGTCGAACAATCTTTCGGTGTTCTTCTCCGAGCTTGGTCAAGCCTTCCGGCTGATCCTCGAGGAAAAAGAAATCCTTTTCTTCGCGATGCTGCAGTGGCTCGTGATTGCCTTGGCCTATCTGGTATGGACCCAGATGCTGGACTGGATCCCGGATGAGGTTTGGCGGCAGGTGAGCAAGAAGGACAACAAGATATCCTTCACGCTCCTCAATCTTGCGCTGACCGGCTGGAGCTTTCTCGTCGTGATGGTCGCAAGCTATCCGCTCTCGCTCCTGAACGCCGCGATCACCGCCGTGCATTATCTGCGCAGCGCCGGCCGCCGCTCGACCATCGCGGCCTGCCTCAGCTACGCCTATCGAAACCTGCCCAGGCTCTGGGCCTTCACCACGATCGACGCCTGGATCACCGTCAACGCGATCCTCGACCGCATGCCGCGCAAGAACAGCCGCAGGACCGCGGCCGACGAGGCGCTTTATTATGCATGGAAGATCGGCACGCTCGGCGTCGTGCCTGCGCTCACGGCAGGCAAGGGGTTTTTCGATGCGGCGAAGGATTCCGTCGCAATTCTGGTTGCGCATCCCTTCCGCGCCATCGGGGTGCGCATGGGCTACAGCATGATCTGCTGGGGCATTGGCATCCTCGCGTATGCCGGTGGGCTTTCCTATGCGATGACATCCGGTCATGCGGCGGGCAGCACGAACGGCATCTATAATTTCTACGTCCTGCTCGCCGTGCCGATCGTATTTGCCGTGGGGGTAACAGCCGTGCTGGTGCGGCCGCTCTATCTGGTCGTGGTCGCGCGCCTCTATGCGGAGGTTGTTCCTGTCGCCGATCAGGCCGCGGTTCCGGCAGACAACCGAAAGGCGGATATTGCCGGGGTTATCTTCGCGATCTTGCTCTGCGCGCTGCTTGCATTTTACTGGTTCGGGGACCAGTTAGGGCTGCGTGGCTGGATCGAGTCGCTCGCCGCGCGCGATATGCGCGGCGTCGATGGATCGCGCTGACGCCGGTTTGCAGCCGTTTTCCGTATCGTGCCCGGTGAAATGACCCAACCGTTCTGGAAGACCAAAGCCCTTGAAGAAATGACCGACGCAGAGTGGGAGTCGCTCTGCGACGGCTGCGGGCGCTGCTGCCTCGAAAAGCTCGAGGACGAGGATACGCTCAAGATCTACTACACCGACATCGCCTGCCGTCTGCTCGATTGCGAATCCTGCCGCTGCTCCGATTACGAGAACCGGCAGAAGCGCGTGAAGGATTGCGTGAAGATCACGCCGGCGAAGACGGAAGAGTTTTCCTGGCTGCCGAAAACCTGCGGCTATCGCCGCGTCGCCGAAGGGCGCGATCTGTCCTGGTGGCATCCGCTCATTTCCGGCGACCCGGAGACCGTGCATATAGCCGGGATTTCCGTGCGCGGCCGCGTCGGCGCGATCGAAGGCAAGGTGCGGCTGCGCGATTACGAGGATCACATCGTGCGGTGGCCCATGCTGGAGCCGGAAGGCTCCAGCAAAGTCAGAAAGCTTGAGCCGGAAGGCTCAAGCAAAAAGAAAAAGCTGGAGCCGGAAGGTTCGAGCAAAAGGACCATCAAAAAGCGCGACGAAAGCAAGGCATAGGAAAAAGAACAAAATCCTAGGAATTTATACTTGACAGCGTGACGCTGCCGCAGTAGGGTTTCGGCATACTCCAAAATTGCATCAGCGGCGCGGGAGATCGCGCAACGCGGGGCGGCGGGAAACCAGCCGCCTTTTTCATTTTCAGGAAGCCGATGCCGAAATTCATCGTCATTCCGCCCGAGAAGATCGCCGAACTGCGCAAGCTCTACGAGGGGACCGACGTTCCCGTGCGCGATCTCGCGGCGATCTGCGGTCTTGGCGTCACCACGTTTCTCAAGCGCGTGCAGCTTTGGGGCTGGAAGCCGCGCAAGCTGCGCATGCAGGACTACGACCGCGCCGCGGCAGCGGAAGTGCAGTCGATCCGCGAGATCGCGGCACCTTCCGTTGCGATCGCCGAAAACGAAACCCTGATTGGCCGCGTGCGCGCGGCCGTCGAGCGCGAGATCGTCGCCATTGAGGCGGTGCTGTCCCGCGTCGAAGGCGCACGGCTGCGCTCCAGCGACGCCGAACGTGCGGCGCGCACGCTGGCGACGCTGGTGAAGACCTTGCGCGAAGTCGCGGCCCTCCAGCGCGACGAACAGCCGGAAGACACGGGCGGTGACACAAGCGAAGACGAATTCCGCGATCTCGACGATTTCCGCAGAGAACTTGCGGAACGGCTTGATCGATTGCGCCGGCAACGCAGCGCTTGAAGAACTGCTCGCGGGTTCCCGCGGATCGTTTCGCGAAGCCTTGCTCCGCGATTGGGAAATCTGGGCGCGCGAGGATCAGTTGCCGCCGCTTGGCGCGCCGAGAAACTGGCTCATTCTCGGTGGCCGCGGCGCTGGCAAGACCCGTGCGGGCGCCGAATGGGTGAGGGGGATCGCGCTCGGGCGCAAACGTTTCGGCGAAGCGGCACGGCAGATTGCGCTGGTCGGGGAGACGCTCGCCGATGTGCGCGAGGTGATGATCGAAGGCGTCTCGGGTTTGCTCCCCGTGCACGCGCGCTGGGAGCGCCCGTTGTGGGAGCCTTCGCGCCGCCGGCTGGAATGGCGGAACGGCGCGGTCGCTTATGCCTTTTCCGCCGACGATCCCGAAAGCCTGCGCGGGCCGCAATTCGAGGCGGCCTGGTGCGACGAGCTTTGCAAATGGCGTCGCGCGGAAGGCGCCTTCGACATGCTGCAGTTCGGTCTGCGGCTCGGGCGAAATCCGCGTGCGGCGATCACGACCACGCCGCGGCCGACGCCCTTGCTGCGGCGGCTCCTGGCCGATCCGGGCACAGTGGTGAGCCGCGCGGCGACGCAAGCGAACGCCTTTCAGCTTGCGCCGCAGTTTCTCGAGCAGATGCTCGCGCGCTACGCCGGCACACGGCTTGGGCGGCAGGAGTTGGACGGCGAACTGATCGAGGCAAGGGCGGACTCGCTGTTTCCGCGCGAGCGCATCGAGCGGGCGCGGGTCGAGGCGCATCCCTCCCTTGCGCGCATCGTGGTCGCGGTCGATCCGCCGGCCTCGTCGCGCGAAGGCGCGGATGCCTGTGGCATCGTTGCTGCCGGTGTCGATGATGATGGAAAAGTCTTTGTGCTCGCGGATGAAAGCGCGGGCGGCTTGTCGCCGTTGCAATGGGCAAGCCGCGCGGTCGCGTTGTATCGGCGGCTTGAGGCGGACCGCATCGTCATCGAGGTGAACCAGGGCGGCGAGATGGCGCGCGCGGTGTTGCAGGAGACAGACGCGAGCGTTCCGGTTTCGGAAGTACGTGCGACACGCGGCAAAGCGCTGCGCGCGGAGCCGGTGGCCGCGCTCTACGAGCAGGGCCGCGTCGCGCATGTCGGCGCGTTCGCGTTGCTTGAAGATGAAATGGCGGATTTCGGCGCGGATGGCTTGAGCCAGGGCCGCTCGCCGGACCGGCTCGATGCGCTGGTCTGGGCGATCACGGCGCTGGTTTTAATGCCGCGCGAAGCCAGCCCGCGAATGCGCTCTCTCTAAATACTGGACTCAGAAATGAATTTTTCATTCCGCGAATTGTTTACGCGGCCCGCATCCGCGCGCGTGCCAGAAGAAAAAGCGAGCCGCACCGGCGCGCTGGTCGCACTGTTTTCGCAAGGGCGCCCGCGCTGGACGCCGCGCGACTATGCAGCACTCGCGCGCGAGGGGTACGCGAAGAACCCGATCGCATACCGCAGCGTGCGCATGATCGCGGAAGCGGCGGCGCACGTGCCGCTGCTGCTTTACGAAGGCGCGGAGGAGCATGACGAGCATCCGCTCCTCGCGCTCTTGGCCAAGCCCAATCCGCGCCAGACCGGCGCCGATCTGATCGAGCAGATCGCGGGTTATCTGCTGGTTTCCGGCAACGCCTATCTCGAGCGCGTCGCGATCCTCGACGAAGTGCGCGAGCTGCACGCGCTCAGGCCCGATCGCATGAAGGTGGTGCCGGGCGCGGAAGGCTGGGCGGAGGCTTACGAATATCGCGCGGGCGGATCGTCCGTGCGCTTCGCGATGAACGAGACGCCCGCGCCGATTTTGCATCTGACGCTGTTCAATCCGCTCGACGATCATTACGGCATGTCGCCGCTCGAAGCCGCGCAGGCTTCGCTCGACGTGCACAACGCGGCGAGCGCCTGGAACAAGGCGTTGCTCGACAACGCAGCTAGACCTTCCGGCGCGCTGGTTTATTCCGCCGCCGGCGGCAACCTTTCCGACGAGCAGTTCGAGCGGCTGAAGAGCGAACTCGAAGCGCATTATCAGGGCGCAGCGAATGCCGGCCGCCCGCTGCTCCTGGAAGGCGGGCTCGACTGGAAGGGCCTCAGCCTCTCGCCGAAGGACATGGACTTCGTCGAGGCGAAGCACATCGCCGCGCGCGAGATCGCGCTCAGCTTCGGCGTGCCGCCGATGCTTCTGGGCATTCCCGGCGACAACACTTATTCGAACTACGCGGAGGCGAACCGCGCGTTTTATCGCCAGACCGTGGTGCCGCTGGTCGCGCGTGTTGCGAGCGCGCTGGGGCATTGGCTCGGGGAATTTTTCGGCGGTGGCTTGCGCCTCGTGCCCGACCTCGACGAAATCCCCGCGCTGAGCCTTGAGCGCGAGGCGCTGTGGAAGCGGCTGGGCGAGGCGTCGTTCCTTACCGACGACGAGAAACGCGCGGCGACCGGCTACGAGCCGCTGCCGGCTTCTTTTGCTCCTGCATCGCTTGCGACGCTGCTTGCAAAATACGACCCCAACCAGCCGCGCGTGCCTGCGGGCAGCAGCGATGGCGGGCAGTGGACGAGCGGGGGTGGGCCTGCATCAGGGGATGAAAAACGTGATCAGGAGTCGCTGCCGGAAAATGCGCAAGCAGCGATGAGCAGAACAGACTGGAGTAGAGGTCTAACTGGGATAGAAAGAATCGATGGTACGTCAGTAGCGCTCATGAACACGCTGATTGCTTCTGCAGAGACCGCAAGCTTTATGCCTCAATCTACCCCTCAGTTATACGGAATACTTGTTCATAAATTGTTCGCCAACGCCGTGAGATTGCAAGGTCTTCGAGGGATTGGCTATTTCGACGTAGAACAAACATTTGGCGATGTTGAAGATGCTCCCTATGGCGCGCGAGGTAGCATTCGAACCGACGTAGTGCTTCGCAATGATGTTGGCGACATTATCGCGATCTATGACGTTAAGACAGGCAACGCTAGGATAACCAACGCAAGAGAACGTGAGTTGCGGTTAAAAACGAGGGTAGGTCCTCGCGTGCCAATAATCGAACTTCACATCGATCGAGAATTTCACTTTAAATAGCAGAGTGCGATCACTACTGTTCGTGGCAAATTTGTATGGGAGCCATTGATGTCGATGGAAATTTATGTGCTGTCGCCGAGACGGCTTGCGTCGATGCGCAAATGGGAAGAAGCCGCGATCGAATTGCTGTTTCCGATAAAATTCCCGGAATCGTTGCCCTTCGACAAGGTACGAGGATTTCTGCCGGTTAGCTGGAAAGATCGGAATACGGGTTTTGAATGTGATCAGTGGACTGTCGAGGACATTCAGGAAACATATAAAGACCTGAAAATTGATCATGGCCTTACGTGTGCGCTCGCTTTCCGGTGGGGATCGGATTTCAATGAGTTAGTTTCTGCCTTACAAGCCGCTGCCGCCTATGCGGTTGCGACAGATGGTATGGTGTTCGATTGTGAAGCAGGAGAAATCTACAGCGCTGCCCACGCAGTAAAGATCGCTCGCGAAACCGAGGCTGCGCTACCGCAAGCCGAGCTTATGATGCAGCAGGCATTAAAAGAGTTTGGTGCAAAGAAATAGTGAAATGGCTTGCAGTCGCAACGGCGTTTGGGAATAACTTCAATGCGAAAGCGAGTTCATTTCGACAAGTTCTGGGGCAATGGCTGGCCCGACCTGACAGAGCTTCAGCCTTACTTTCTGGCTCCGGCCGGCCAACAATGGTTCGGCGCTGGAGGAAACGATGGCGCCAGTCTTAGCCTGGAGGGTGTGGACAATACCGAGCACTTGCTGCCAGGCGAGGGGCGTGTGGTGATCGATTTGATGATGACTGGCGATCCGCGGTCGGCGTTCTGTTGATTTACTCCAAACTTGGCGGTCTGGGCAGTTTTGCTTTTACCTCGAAAGGGGGCAGTTCCCTGAAGGGCCGGTACACGCGTACGCGTCACAACGATCTGATGCCGCTATGGCATTACATTCCGTTCGAAGAGGCGTGGAAAGCAGTAAAGGAGTTTGTTCAAACCGACGGCGCTTTGCCAAAGAGTATCGAATGGATTTCAAACAAGAATTTGGATGAAGATACGTTTCCCGTGCCTCACGACGAACGATTCCTGCACATAAAATAGCTTTCGGACCCCGCACTGGCTCGGCGAGAGCTTCGGCGGCGCGTTGCGCCTCGTGCCCGACTTTGACGAGATTCCCGCGCTGAGCCTGGAACGCGAGGCACTGTGGAAACGGCTCAGCGAGGCGGCGTTCCTCACCGACGACGAAAAGCGCGCGGCCATCGGCTACGAGCCGATGCCGGCTACTCTCGCGCCTGCATCGCTCGCGGCGCTGCTTGCGAAATATGACCCCGACCAGCCGCGCGTGCCGGCGGGCAGCAACGACGGCGGGCAGTGGACGAGCGGGGGAGGTGACAGCGATGCGGGCGAAGCTGATCAAGAACTGCTGCCAGAAAACGCTATGCCGATTGCGGATATTATATTTGATGGAAATCCTTTTGTTCCCGATCCAAAAACCAATCAGATCACTAATCATCTTGCAGAAATACTAAGCCGAGTTGTTGACAAAATTGGTGTTGTTTCGGAGGTCATTACTGCACGAGATTATGGCACCCAAGTTCACACGCAATTTGCGCGTGCGGTGAGGGAGGAAAGAATTTCAGGCATAGGTTTCTTCGATGTTGAGTCGTCTTGGGGCATTGAACCCGATGTTCGATATGGCGCTCGTCTTAGTGTGCGTACTGACGTTGTCTTACGGAATGAGTCTGGTGATATAATCGCAATTTACGACGTGAAGACAGGCACCACTCCAATGCCTCTAAGCAGAAAACGTGAACTTCACGAAAAAACCCGAACTGATGATAGCGTACCTATCATTATCCTTCGTGTAGGACGTCTTCGATAGGCCTAATGAGGAATTTCAATGTCTATGGAGCTCTACGTTATTTCGCCTAAGCGTCTTGATACGATTCAAGAATGGCAGAAGGCTATAAATGAATTTCAGTTTTCGATAAAAATTTCGGAAGATGTTGATTTCGAAAAAACTAGCGGGTTTCTGCCCCTGCTGCTCAATGGAAAGTTGTCAGGTTTTGAGTGCGACCACTGGGCCATCAACGATATTAAAGAGAGCCTTAGCTTTCACCATATCGCTCTTGATCCTAGTTGGAAGCATGTGCTTGCTTTCCGTTGGGGCGGAAATTTTGATGAGCTGATTTGTGCGACACAAGCAAGTATCGCGTACGCTATTGCTACCGGAGGTCTGATTTTCGACCCGCAAGAAGGCGAGATTTTTTCGAACGAAAAATCGCTTCAACTGGCGAAAAATATCGAGAAAGAAGTTGAGTTTCTTCGATCGCTGCCGTGATTTGCGTCAATGGTCGCTTTGTCATCCGCCACGTCAGCGATCTCGACTATCGCAAGTGTACTAGAGCAACTGGCTCGGCGAGAGCTTCGGCGGCAATTTGCGCCTCGTGCCCGACCTCGACGAGATCCCCGCGCTGAGCCTGGAACGCGAGGTGCTGTGGAAGCGGCTCAGCGAGGCGGCGTTCCTCACCGACGATGAGAAGCGCGCGTCGTCGAAAGTCTTGAATTGTAATGAGCGATCTCATCCGAACCTTCACGGAGCGCGGCGATCTCGCGCATCTGGCGCTGTTTCTATGGGCGTCGGCGTCGTCCGCGATGCTGGTGCTGACGCTGCGCGAGTTGTTCGCGGCGAACGCGCGCTTCGACGCCTTCGTACGCGAGCTCGCGCGATTTAACCGGCGTATTCGAAAGTAATGCGTCATGCCCGGCCTTGTGCCGGGCATCCACGCCTTCCTTCTCTCCACGCAGCAAAGAAGTGGATGGCCGGGTCAAGCCCGGCACGCAAGTCGCCTTCAGCCGACTTGAAAGTATTGATGTCGAAGTCGGGTAAACCCGACTTCGATGACGAAGAGGTATGTCATGACCCCCCGCATCCGCTCGTTGGCGCCGGAGGCGCCGATGGTGTTTCGTGAATTCGTTCGCCAGCTTGAGCGGCTTCACGCGCCGCCGGCGAAGAAAGCCGAAAAGCCCAAACGCTCGCCACGCGCGAAAACCAAACCCAAAACGAAAAGGAAGCGCTGATGCTGTTTCCCATGAACGACAGCAAAGCCTTGCGTTTCGACTGCAAGTCCATCGATGCGTCGGGCGTCTTCACCGGCTATGCCGCGCGCTTCAACTCCGCCGATCTCGGCCGCGATCTCATCGCACCGGGCGCTTTCGCCGAAAGCCTGGCGCAACGGGGCGCTGCGGGAGTGCGCATGCTGTTCCAGCACGATCCCGCCGAGCCCATCGGCGTGTGGCTGGAATTGCGTGAAGACACGCGCGGGCTGTTTGCGCGCGGACGGCTCCTTTCCGAAATCGCGCGGGGGCGGGAAGTGCTTTCCTTGATGCGCGCCGGCGCGATCGACGGTCTGTCGATCGGCTTTCGCACGGTGGAAGGCCGCACCAACCCGAAAACCGGCATTCGCCGCATTGCCAAGATCGATCTCTGGGAAATTTCGATTGTGACCTTTCCGATGCATCCCGGTGCGCGCGTCGCCGCCTTCAAGCGCGATCTTCCAAACAGCAGAAATCTTGCTGCCACCATCCGCCGCGCGGCGGATTTCGTTCATCCGTCCACGAGGTAATCCATGGAACAACTTCTGAATCCTTCTCCCGAAATCAAATCCGCCGGCGGCGGCGATATCGCCGGCGCCTTCGACGACTTCATGCGCTCGTTCGAGGCCTTCAAGTCTGAGAACGATATCCGGCTCGATCAGATCGAGCGGCGCTCTGCTGATGTGCTGACCGGCCAGAAAGTCGATCGCATCAACTCGGCGCTCACCGAGCAGAAACGCGTGCTCGATGAGCTCGTGTTGCGCGGCCGCCGTCCTTCGCTCGGCGGTGTCACGCATATTGCGACCGGTGCCGAACTCGAGCATCGCTCTGCCTTTGACGCTTATGTGCGTAGCGGCGAGTCTTCGGGGCTGAAGCGGCTCGAAGGCAAGGCGCTCGCCGTCTCGACCAATGCGGGCGCGGACGGCGGCTATCTGGTGCCTGAAGAAACCGAACGCGAGATCGGCCGCAGGCTGGCCGTCATTTCGCCGATCCGCGCGATCGCGGGCTATCGGCAAGTGTCGTCGAACGTCTATCGCAAGCCGTTCCTGATCTCGGGTGCGGCGACCGGCTGGGTCGGCGAGACCACCGCGCGCAATACGGCGACGACATCGCCGACGCTCGCCGAGCTCGCGTTCCCGACCGTCGAGCTTTACGCGATGCCGGCGGCGACGCAGACGCTGCTCGACGATGCTGCCGTCAATATCGACGAGTGGATCGCGGCCGAAGTCGACACCGTGTTCGCGGAGCAGGAGGGCAGCGCCTTCGTCAGCGGCGATGGCACCAACAAGCCGCGCGGCTTCCTCGATTACGACAAAGTTGCGGAAAGTTCGTGGGCCTGGAGCAAGCTCGGCTTCATCATCACCGGCGCGGCAGGCGAGTTTCCGGAAGAAAATCCCTCCGACCCGCTGGTCGATCTCGTCTATGCGCTGAAGAGCGGCTATCGCCAGAACGGCACCTTCGTCATGAACCGCCGCACGCAGGGCGAGATCCGCAAGCTGAAAGACGAGAACGGGCATTATCTCTGGACGCCGCCCGCGCAGGCCGGCGCGCCGGCGACGCTGATGGGCTTCCCGGTCGCGGAAGCGGAGGACATGCCCAACATCGCATCGGGTTCGTTCTCGATCGCCTTCGGCGATTTCCGCCGCGGCTATCTCGTGATCGACCGCCAGGGCGTGCGCGTGCTGCGCGATCCTTATTCGTCGAAGCCTTACGTGCTGTTCTACGTGACCAAGCGCGTCGGCGGCGGCGTGCAGGACTTCGACGCGATCAAGCTGCTGAAGTTCAGCGCGTCGTAAATCCGCGTTTATACATGACCCGGCGCGGCGGCATTTGTGCCGCCGTGCTGACATGCGTGCCGTGCGGTGACGGCGGTGCCGCAAACGGCGCCGTCGTGATCGGCACGTAATGCGTGAGATGCCCGCAGGAAAAGCCGGCGGCCGGGTGCGAGGCACGGGTGATGATGCCGACCAGCGCGCCGTTACGCAGCACCGCGCCGCCGGAGTCGCCGAAACAGGCGCTCGCGGTGAATTCGCTCATGCGATCCGGCGCGATGAGGCGAAACGGCCGCAGCACCATCACCGGGGCTTCGTGCAAGGCGCCAAGCTTGCCGCGCAGCGCTTCCTTGGTCGCGCCGTAGCCGGCGATGCGGAAGTCGCCGTCCGTCCCTTGCGTGCCGATCTCGATCGGTCGGGAAGTGGCAGGGAGCGGCTGACGCAATTGCAGAATGAGTCCGTCGCCCTGTACGGAGACGACGCGGCCGCTGGCAAGCGTTGCGGTCTGCAGGCGTTGCCGGATGGCGAAGCGCTTGCCGCCGATGTCGATCGCCTGCGGCGCGCAATGCGCGGCGGTCGCGACATGCAGCCGGTCGATGACAGTGCCGGAGCAGTTCAAGACGCCGGCCGGGCCGACGATGCGAACCATGTGAGGCCCCAGCGAGGACTGCGAACCGAGTACGATGGCCTGTGCGTGCGGCGGCAGGAACAGACCGAAGCAAGCCAACGCGAGCAGGCGCGCAATACGACAAATTTGTAACGGCTTCTGCATCGCGCTCCGAATCCCGGTTCCGATTGTAGCAAGCGTGAAGCGCCGCGAAAGGGCTCAGTCGATGGAGGAGCCGAGGCGTTTCGCCGTCGCGCGGATCCAGTCGAGCTGCAGCGCGACCAGGACGATGCCGGTGACCACGCCACAGTTGCGGCCGTTCTTGCCGCCGGCCCAGGCGATCACG
>CAUJKG010000244.1 GCA_963205465.1 Pseudomonadota bacterium
AATTCTCGCGATGGCGTCCGACCTGCGTTACGGCACGGCGCAAAGCAAGGTCGCGTTTTTGTTCGTGCGCGTGGGTTTGTCCGGCGCTGACATGGGGGCTTGCAATCTCCTGCCGCGCATCATCGGCGCCGGCCGCGCGGCGGAGCTGCTCTATACCGGCCGCGCGATGGGCGGCGAAGAAGCGGAGCGTTGGGGCTTCTACAACAAGCTCTGCCCCGCTTCGAACGTGCTCGACGAGGCGCTGGTGCTGGCAGAGTCGCTCGCGGCCGGACCGAATTACGCGCATGCCATGACCAAGCGCTGCCTGCACGACGAATGGGTCATGGAAATCGACGAGGCGATCGATCACGAGGCGCGGCAGCAGGCGATCTGCATGGAGACTTTTGATTTCGAACGCGCCTATGAGGCCTTCGTCGTGAAGCAGAAGCCGGTGTTCAAGGGCGACTGATTATTCCGACAATACGGCGGTCGCTTCGATTTCGAGGAGCGCCTGCTTTTCAACGAGGCGCACGACCTGCACCACCGCCATCGCCGGGAAATGTTTGCCGATCACCTCACGATAGACCGCACCGATCTCGATCTGCTTCGCGAGATAATCCTCGATATCGGTGACGTACCAGGTCAGGCGCATCAGATGCTTCGGCTCGGCTCCCGCTTCGGCGATGATGGCCACGATGTTTTCCAGGGTCTTCCGGGTTTGCGCGACAAGTCCTTCGGCAAATTCCCCCTGCTCGTTCCAGCCGACGCAGCCGCCGGTTACAACGACGCGGCCTTTGGCGCTCATGCCGTCCGAATATCCCTTCGGCTGCGGCCATCCTTTCGGGCGTAACGCAACGGGCCCGGTCTTGTTCTTATCCAGCATGGTTGTCAGCTCACGAAGCGAGTTTCGCGCCTGCGGACGCGGCCGCAAGCTCGCGCAGGCGAAAACGCTGCAATTTGCCGGTATCGGTTTTCGGCAGGTTTGCAACGTATTCGATGGCGCGCGGATATTTATAGGGCGCGACTTCCGCCTTGACGAAATCCTGCAAGGATTTCGTCATGACAGCATCGCCGGAAAATCCGGATTTTAGCACCACATAAGCTTTCACGATCTGGCCGCGCTCCGCATCCGGACAGCCGACCACGCCGCATTCGGCGACGGCTTCGTGCATAAGCAGCACCGATTCCACCTCCGGGCCCGCGATGTTGTAGCCGGCTGAAATAATCATGTCGTCGGAACGCGCCTGATACCAGAAGTAGCCTTCGTCATCGCGCAAATAAGTGTCGCCGGTGACGTTCCAGCCGTTCTCGACATAGTTTTTCTGCCGCTCGTCGGCGAGATAGCGGCAACCGGTCGGCCCACGGACCACAAGACGGCCCGGCATATTGGCCGGGAGTTCGTTGCCGTGTTCGTCGATGATCTTCGCCCGATAGCCCGGCACCGGCTTGCCGGTGGCGCCCGGACGAAGATCGTCTTCCGGCGAGCCGATGAAAATATGCAGCATTTCGGTGGAGCCGATGCCATCAAGGATGCGGATGCCGGTCGCGGCGTGCCATGCTTCCCAGGTCGCTTTGGGCAGCGCTTCTCCAGCCGAGACACATTTCCTGAGCGAGGAAATATCGCGCCCCTCACGCTTTGCGAGCATCGCGCGATAGGCGGTCGGCGCAGTGAAGCAAATCGTGGCGCGATAAGTCTCGATTGCGTGGAGAAGATCGTCGGGCGTCGAGCGTTCCAGCAGAATGGTCGAAGCCCCGACGCGCAAGGGAAAGAACACGAGACCGCCGGTGCCGAAGGTGAACGCCAGCGGCGGCGAGCCG
Organism: Pseudomonadota bacterium; assembly: GCA_963205465.1. Classification (GTDB taxonomy): domain Bacteria; phylum Pseudomonadota; class Alphaproteobacteria; order Rhizobiales; family Xanthobacteraceae. The sequence continues at coordinate 1,798 of CAUJKG010000244.1, forward strand.
ATGAAGCGGTCACGCGCATTGGCGCGCAATACGTGCCGGCCATAGGTGTCGCAGACCGAAAGCAGGTCACGGTGAAAATGCATGGTGCCTTTGGGCTGGCCGGTCGTGCCGGAGGTGAAGGCAATCAGACAAACGTCGTCCGCGGCGGTATCGCAGGCGGCGAAGGTTTCATAACCTTCCTGCCCCATCAGCGTTTCCAGGCCGCCTTTGCCCCAATAGACCAGCTTCCGCAAAGACGGCGCCGCTGCCTTCGCTTTTTCCATTTCCTCGGCGAGGGTCGCATCGCAAAGCGCGATTGCGATCTTCGCCTTGCCGATCACGTAAGCGATTTCCTTGGCGCGCAGGAGCGGCATCGTAGCGACGACCACGCCACCGGCTTTCACCACCGCCAGATAGCTCACCACCATCATGGCGTTGTTGGCGGAACGCAGCAGCACGCGGTTGCCGGGCACCAGCCCGAGATTTTTCACGAGCACGTTCGCGATTCGGTTCACGCGCTCCTGCAACTGGCCATAGGTCAGCGTTTCCGAAGGCGTGAGGATGCACGGCCTCTCGCCATGGCCACGCTCGACCATCTTGTCCAGGAGTTCGGCGGCGGCGTTCAGACGATCCGGATAGTGCAGTTCGGGAAGATCGAACCGGAATTCGGGCTGCGCACTCGCAGGGGGCAAACTGTCTCTAGCGAAGGTATCGATATGGGCGCTTTCGATCATTCGAACCTCCTTGCCCTTTTTCTTCAGTCCGGCGCTGTCGCGCTGCGGACGCTTGCCTTGAGCTTGCCGAGGAGTTTGGTGAGCGCGGCAAGATCGCCCTGCGAAAGCCCGCCGAACATCGAGGCGATCCAGTCCTCGTGTTCCTTTGCCATGCGCGCGAATTGCCTCCGCCCCTTTTCGGTGAGACTCACGATGTGCGAGCGGCGGTCGCTTTTGTGCTGCTTGCGCGAGATCGCCTCTTCGGCGACGAGCCTGTCCACGAGGCCGGTGACGTTGCCATTGGTCACCATCATGCGCTGCGAGAGTTCGCCCAGCGTCATGCCGTGCGGCTTGCGCTCGAGCTGCGCCATCAGGTCGAAGCGCGGCACCGTCACCTCGAAGCGCTCGCGCAGGCGGCGGCGAATCTCGGTTTCGATCAAGGTATTGGTGGCAAGCAGGCGCAGCCAGAGCCGCAACTCGGCTTTGTGATCGCCGGGCGCTTCCGCGATCTTGGTTTCGGCGTCAAACGCCGCTGCCTGTTCAAGCTGCATTTTCGCGCCGCAATCCATCTTGCGAGGAAAATTACTTTAAGTCTAAACTATTATTCCTGCAAGCCGCTAAAAGCCGAGTTTTTCGATGCGCATCGCAGTCGTGGGGGGCGGACCGGCCGGGGTCTATTTTGCGATTCTGGCGGCCAAAGCCTGGCCGGAACTCGAGATCGACGTCTTCGAGCGCAATCGCGCGGACGACACGTTCGGCTTCGGCGTCGTCTTCTCCGACGAGACGCTCGATACCTTCGAGAAGTGCGACCGGGAGAGCTATCAGGCGATTGCCGATAACTTCGCTTATTGGGACGACATTGAAATTCATTTCAAAGGCGGCGTGCACCGGATCGGCGGCAACGGCTTTTGCGGCTGCGCGCGGACAACGCTCTTGCAACTCCTGCACGACCGCGCCCGCACGCTCGGGGTAAAGCTGCACTTTCAAACCGAGATCGACCCTTCACTTTCCGCACTCGCAGGCTACGACCTCATCGTCGCGGCGGATGGCGCGAACAGCCGCATCCGCGAAGCGCATAAAGAGCATTTCGGCACCGAGATCGACTACCGCCCGAACAAGTTCGCCTGGATGGGTTCGACCCGCTCCTTCGACGCCTTCACGTTCTTCTTCAAGGAAACCGAGTACGGCATCTTCATCGCCCATTGCTACCAATACGAACCGGAGCGCTCGACCTGGATCTTTGAGGTGCAGCCGGAGACCTTCGCGCGCGCGGGTCTCGGCGCGCTTTCGGAAGAAGAGTCCGCACGTTTTCTCGAAAAATTATTCGCGGAAGAACTCGCCGGTCACGGCCTGATGACCAATCGCTCGATGTGGCGGAATTTTCCGCGCATCGCGAACGAGCGCTGGGTCATGAACAAAGTGGTGCTGCTCGGCGACGCCAAGGCGACTGCGCATTTCTCCATCGGCTCCGGCACCAAGCTTGCGATGGAAGATGCGATCGCGCTGTTCCAGTCGCTCGACAAGATGAAACTCGACGTGCCGGCCGCGCTCCGGCATTTCGAGACTTCGCGGCGCGAGGACGTCGAGAAGACGCAGCACGCCGCCGACGTTTCGCTGGTGTGGTTCGAGCATGTCGACCGCTTCTGGAACATGGACCCGCGCCAGTTCGCCTTCGGCCTGATGACGCGCTCCAAGGCGATTACCTGGGACAATCTCCAGATGCGCGCGCCGGAATTCGTCGAGCAAGCCGGCGAGATGTTCGCGGCAGGCGTTGCCGGCGCGAACACGAAGCACCCGCTGCCGCCGATGTTTCAGCCGTTCAAGCTGCGCGAAATGGAAATCGCCAACCGCGTCGTGGTTTCGCCGATGTGTCAGTATTCGGCGCAAGACGGCGTGCCCAACGACTGGCATCTCGTGCATCTCGGCGGGCGCGCGATCGGCGGTGCGGGGCTCGTCTATACCGAGATGACGGATGTGTCGGCGGAGGCGCGCATCACGCCGGGCTGCGCCGGTATCTATACCGACGCGCAGGAAGCGGCCTGGAAGCGCGTCGTCGATTTCATCCACGCGAACTCGGCCGCGAAGACTTGCCTCCAGCTCGGCCACGCGGGCCGCAAAGGCGCGACCAAGCTGATGTGGGAAGGCATCGACGAACCGCTGGAAAACGGCGCCTGGCCGATCGTGGCGCCCTCGCCGCTGCCTTATTATCCGCATAGCGCGGTGCCGCGGGCGATGACGCGCGACGACATGGACAGAGTAAAGGCGGATTTCGTGGCAGCGGCGAAACGCGCGGAGCGC
>CAUJKG010000245.1 GCA_963205465.1 Pseudomonadota bacterium
GCCAATGACAATTTTATCAACGCTGCTCATGACGCGGTCTTTGCCTTTTGCGCGGAGTTCTCGACTTCTTGCGGGCTCTGCGGCTGCCACCCGATCCGCGCGCGCAGCCAGGTCGCGATCCGCTTGGCCAGACCACCGAGCCCATCGGGGATGAGCACGAGAGTCAGCATCAGCGATACGCCGTAAACCAGCCCCGCGAGCGCGACAACGATGTCGCCCGCCCAAACCGGTACGAACTGGATGAAGAGAGCGCCGAGGAACGCTCCCCCCAGCGAGGTGATGCCGCCGACCACCGCAGCAATGAAAAGGCTGAGGCTCAGCATCACCGTAAACGAATCCGGCGCAACGAAGCCGACAATCAACGCGTAAAGCGATCCCGCGACCCCGGCATAGAGGCTGCTTACGGCAAAGGTCATCGTGGTCAGCTTCACACGGCTGATGCCCATGACTGCTGCAACGAGCATATTATCGCGCGTTGCAATCAAGGAACGTCCGAGCGCTCCACCGACAATCCTGTAAGCGACGAAATAGAGGAACGCGGCACAAGCCAGCGCCACGAAATAAATCCACTGGCTTTCGTCCAGCGGTAGCCAGCTTGGCGGCAAGGGATTGCCGACATTCAACCCCTGCACACCACCGGTGAACTCGCTAAAGCGCTTCAGCACCGGCGGTACGGTGATCGACAACACCAGCGTGCCGAGCGCAAGATAGAGCCCGTGCAGACGCAGCGCAGGAAAGCCGAAGAGCAAACCAACGATCCAGCTGATCGCGGCCGACGCCGGAATGGTTGCGACTGGATGCCAGCCATACCGCACCACCAGAATGGAGGTTGTATAAGCGCCAAGCGCCACGAAGGCACCATGCCCGAGCGTAATTGCGCCGCCAAAACCGGTAACGAGATTGAGACCGATAATCGCAATGCCAAAGGCAAGCACGGTCGCATATTGACTGACGAGGTATCCCGGGGCCTTGAACGGAATGATGTAAAGCAGAAGGATCGCAAGTGCCGCAGCACCCAACGCCCTCGCCCATAGCGGCCACGCCATACGATTGCTCATAGCCGCTCCACCCGTTTCTTGCCGAACAAGCCTTCGGGCTTGATCAACAGGGTCGCGAAGATCAGCGCCAACGCTGCGATCACCTTCAGGTCAGGCCCGATCCACGGAATATAAGTACCGACCAGATTCTCGATCACACCCATCAGCAAGCCGCCGACGACCGCGCCAACCACGCTGTCGAACCCGCCCAACGTCGCTGCCGCGAACGCATAGATGATAATTCCGAACATCATTGTCGGATTGAGAAACACCCGTGGCGCAACCAGAATTCCGGAGAGTGCGCCGAGTGCAGCGGCAATACCCCAGCCGATCAGCAGCATGAGCGGCACAGATACGCCGACAAGGATCGCCGAATTCGGACTCGACGCCGCTCCGCGCATGGCAAGGCCGATCTTGGTATTCTCGAACAAAAAGTAGAGGCCGATCAGCACAAGCGCGATCACGCCCACGATGCCGGCCGTTTCCATCGAAACGCTGAAGCTACCCACTTCGAGATGCTGTTTCGGGAAGAAGCTCGGGAACGATTTAATCGTGTAGCTCCAGATCACGCCGGCAAGACTGTTGAGCGCGAGATAAAGTCCGATCAGCACACTGACCACAGTGAGCAGACTCGCCTTCGATAGCGGGCGGATTACGAGAACATAAAGCAGCGCACCCATAAAGAACGATACGACGATACTGATCAGCGTCGCCGGCAACAGTCCGAGCCCCCAGGCCATCAACTGCCAAGCGAAGTAAGCCGATAACATCGCCATTTCGGCTTGCGCGAAATTGAGGATGGTGGTTGAGCGATAGCTGAAGACGAGCGCCAGCGCGAGGGAGGCGTAGATCGCGCCGTCCGCTATTCCATCTACGATTTGATTAACGAAAAGGTTCATTCGTAGCCCAGATAAATTCTTCGGATTTCATCGTTCTTCGCGAGCCGTTCGGCGCTCTCCTGCAGGACGATATTTCCGCTTTCAAGGACAAGACCGCGATCGCCGATCTCGAGTGCAAGGTTTGCGTTCTGCTCGACGATCAGCATGGTCATGGAGGTTGCCGCACGAATTGCGGCAAGGGTTTTGAACAGGCTCTGCGTAACGACAGGCGCAAGCCCCAGCGAAGGCTCATCGAGCAACAGCAATCGCGGACGGAGCATCAGCGCGCGTGCGATCGCGAGCATCTGCTGCTCGCCGCCGCTGAGACTCCCCGCCTGCTGCTGCAGCCGTTCACGAAGCCGCGGGAAAAACTCGAGCCACCTCTCCCGGTCTTCCACGACCTGCTTTCCCGACCGCAAATAAGCACCGAGACGCAAGTTTTCGTCGACCGTGAGGTCCGTGAAGGTACCGCGGCCTTGCGGCACGTGAGCAATACCTGCCGCCACCACTTGACGTGCGGTGTAGCCGTCGATCCGCGCACCATCGAATAGGATCGAGCCGCTGCGCTCCATAATTCCGGAAATCGCACGCAGCGTCGTCGTCTTGCCCGCTCCGTTCGCGCCCAGAATAACGCTGATCTGACCCGGCTCGATATCCAGCGAGATGCCGTGCAAAGCCTTGAACGCACCGTAACGCGCCTCGAGATTCTCGATGCGAAGCAGGCTCATGCCGCGGTCCCCAGATAAGCTTCCGCGACGCGTGGATTTGCTTTGACGTCGGCCGGCACGCCCTCCGCGATCTTCAGACCATTATCGAGCACGACGACACGATCCGAGATACGCATGACCATCCGCATATGATGCTCCACGAGCAACACCGTGAGGCTGTAAGCTCTGCGAATACGAAGGATGACTTCGCTCAGTTCATCCACCTCGCCATGCGAGAGACCGTTTGCCGGCTCGTCCAGCATCAGAAGCCGCGGCCTTGCCGCAAGCGCGCGCGCAAGCTCGATCCGCTTGAAGGTACCGAAAGGCAGCCCTACGCAGGGCTGATCCGCCACTTGCGAGAGGCCGAGATCTGCAAGGATGGCGCGCGCTTCGCTCTCCGCTTTCGCCGAGCGCTCCCGCAAGGATTTCGTTCCAAGAATGGACTGCGCAAAGCCCGGCGCAATGACGTGATGCGCACCGAGCATGACGTTCTCGACAACAGGAAGCTCGGCGAAAAGTCCGATGTTCTGCAGTGTGCGCGCGATCCCCAGATCTACAACCCGGTGCGCGGGCAGCTTCGTGATTTCCGTGTCGGCGTAATGAATGCTTCCCCTCGTCACGTCGCAGACGCGCGACACCGCATTGAACAGCGAGGTATTGCCGGCGCCGTTCGGGCCGATGAGCCCGCATCTTTCATCCGGAAAGACGTCGAACGATCCGCCGTTCAACGCGGTAACACCGCCGAAGCGAACCTG
>CAUJKG010000246.1 GCA_963205465.1 Pseudomonadota bacterium
CGGAAAACGCCGCTTTCTTGCGCGGAATGTCTAAGGCAATCGCCTTGCGCACGCCCGGCATGAAGGCGGCGAGCGGCGCGGTCAGCTTCGACGCCAGCATATCGACCGGCCGGTCGGGAAAGCGCTCTTTCAGCACGCGCACGACCGAATGGCACCGGACGAAATCGCCGATCCAGACGTAAGGCACGATCAGGATCGGGCGCTGGTCTTTCTTCTCTTCCATGCTTCTTTCTTAGAGCATGTCTCGTTCTTGGAAAATGGCCGCGCTTCACGCAAACTGTATGGTGAATCGACCCTAAACCTTGCCGCGTTACCTGAAAATCAACCCTGCCGCTTCACCGGAACGAAACCCGGGCCTGTTATCCGTCTGTCAAACAAAGAAGGCAAAGTGGGACGGCGATGGCGATTCTGGTCACGGGCGGCGCCGGTTATATCGGCAGCCATATGGTACTCGCGCTATGCGACGCGGGCGAGGAAGTCGTCGTGCTCGACGACCTCTCGACCGGCGTGCGGGCCAATGTCGATCCGCGCGCGCGCTTCATGCTGGGCGATGTTTCCGACCCGCTGATCGTGATGCGCCTGATCGCCGAACACGGCATCCGCGCGGTCGTGCATTTCGCGGCCAAGATCGTGGTGCCGGACTCGGTCGCCGATCCACTCGATTATTATCTCGCCAACACCGCCAAGACGCGCGCGCTGCTCGCCGCGGTCACGGCCGCACACGTTCCGCATTTCGTGTTCTCCTCGACCGCCGCAGTATACGGCGACGTCTCGCAGGAGCCGGTGAGCGAAGCGACGCCTGCCGTTCCGGTTTCGCCTTATGGCGCATCGAAACTGATGTCCGAATGGATGCTGCGCGACAGCGCTCAGGCTTACGGTCTGAAATACGTCGCACTGCGCTATTTCAACGTCGCGGGCGCCGATCCGCTCGGCCGCACCGGACAATCGACGCCGCGCGCGACCCATCTCATCAAGGTTGCCTGCGAAGCCGCTACCGGCAAGCGCGCGGGCATGCAGGTTTTCGGCACCGATTATCCGACCCGCGACGGCACCTGCATCCGCGACTATATCCATGTCAGCGATCTGGTCAGCGCGCATCTCGATGCGCTGAATTATCTGAAGAACGGCGGCGCGAATGCCGTAATGAATTGCGGCTACGGCGCCGGTTACTCTGTGCTGGATGTCGTCGAAACCGTGAAGCGTGTTTCCGGCGTGGACTTCCCGGTCACGCTCGCACCTGCGCGTGCCGGCGACCCGGCATCGATCGTGGCCAGCGCCAGCAAAATCCGGGACACGCTCGGCTGGCGGCCGAAATACGACAACCTCGAAACCATCGTCCGCCACGCACTGGCCTGGGAACGCAAGCTGCCGGCAAATTCTGCCGCAGCATAACCGGGCTTTCCTCACGCGCTTGCCGCCGCCGATATCCTCGTGCCAAAAGCCTCCGGCCGTAGTCGAGGACTGGATCAATGCATATTACGATGATCGGAGCGGGGTATGTCGGCCTTGTGTCGGGTGCCTGCTTTTCCGACTTCGGACATCACATCGTATGCGTCGATACCGACGCGGCGAAAGTCGAGGCGCTGCGCCAGGGCAGGATTCCGATCTTCGAGCCGGGCCTCGACGAAATCGTCATGCGCAACGTCAAAGCTGGCCGCCTCTCGTTTACGACCAGTATCGCCGAAGGTCTCGACAAAGCGGAAGTCGTTTTCATCGCGGTCGGCACGCCGTCGCGGCGCGGCGACGGCCATGCCGATATTTCCTACGTGCTCGCCGCCGCGCGCGAGATTGCGCAGGCTACGACCAGACCGCTCGTCGTCGTCACGAAGTCGACCGTGCCGGTCGGCACTGGTGACGAAATCGAAAAGGTCGTCGCCGAAGTAGGCCCCAGCGTGAAGATCACCGTCGTCTCCAATCCGGAATTCCTGCGCGAAGGGGCCGCGATCGAAGACTTCAAGCGGCCCGACCGCATCGTGATCGGCACCGACGATCCGGACGCGCGCGACGTGATGGCGGCGGTCTATCGCCCGCTCAATCTCAACCCGACGCCGATCCTGTTCACCGGGCGGCGCACTGCCGAGCTTACGAAATACGCGGCCAACGCTTTTCTCGCGACCAAGATCACCTTCATCAACGAGATCGCCGATCTCGCTGAAAAAGTCGGCGCCAACGTGCAGGAAATCGCCCGCGGCATCGGCCTCGACAATCGCATCGGCTCGAAGTTTTTGCACGCGGGCCCGGGTTACGGCGGCTCCTGCGTCCCGAAAGACACGCTCGCGCTCGTGCGCACGGCAAAAGAATTCGGCGCGCCCGCGCGCATCGTCGAAACCGTGGTCGACATCAACGACAAGCGCAAAGCCGCGATGGCCGACCGCGTGATCGCCGCTGCCGGCGGATCGCTCGCAGGCAAAACCGTCGCCGTCCTGGGTCTGACCTTCAAGCCCAACACCGACGACATGCGCGACGCGCCGAGCCTCGAAATCATTCCGGCGCTGCAAAAAGCCGGCGCCGCGATTCGCGCGCACGATCCCGAAGGCATGGCAGCCGCGGCAAAGCTGCTCGGCGGCGTAACCTTCTGCGAGGGCCCCTACGACGCCGCGAAGGACGCCTCCGTGCTCGTCATCATTACCGAATGGGACGTCTATCGCGCGCTGGACATCGGCATGCTGAAAGCCGCAATGCTTTCCCCGGTGATCGTCGACCTGCGCAATATTTATGTGCCCGCGGAACTCGCGAGCCAAGGGTTCCGCTACGTGAGCATCGGCCGCCCGCCGGTGTAATCCGAAGGGCGGCGGCGCGGATTTGCCATTCCCGCCCGGACGCGGCAAAAGGCGGGGCATCCCGTTCTTTCCAATGGTTTAGCCTAAAAATGCCGCGCATTCGTAAGGCCGTTCTCCCCGTTGCCGGGCTCGGTACCCGCTTTCTGCCCGCCACCAAGGCGATGCCGAAGGAGATGCTGACCGTGGTCGACCGGCCGGTCATCCAGCACGTCGTGGACGAGGCGCGTGCGGCCGGGATCGAACACCTGATTTTCGTGACCGGCCGCGGCAAGGCCGTGATCGAGGATCACTTCGACCGCGCCTATGAACTCGAAGCGACGCTGGAAGCGCGCGGCAAGAAAGCCGAACTCGAAATCCTGAAGGAAGCGCAACCTGGCGCAGGCGAAACCAGCTTCACGCGGCAGCAGTCGCCGCTCGGCCTCGGCCACGCGGTCTGGTGCGCGCGCGATCTCGTCGGCAACGAGCCTTTCGCGGTGCTGCTGCCGGACGTGCTCGTGCTCGCGAAGAAAAGCTGTCTCGCGCAGATGCTCGACGCGCATGCACAGACCGGCGAGAAATCCAATCTGATCGCGGTTGAAGAAGTCGCACCCGACCAGACGCATCAATATGGCGTCGTCGGCATGGGCGCGAAGAAGGGCCCCGCCTTCGAAATCACCGCCATGGTCGAGAAGCCGGCCAAAGGCACCGCGCCC
>CAUJKG010000247.1 GCA_963205465.1 Pseudomonadota bacterium
TCTTCGGCTCGGCCTTGAAGAATTTCGGCGTGCGAGACTTGCTCGAAGCGCTCGGCGATTACGCGCCGCAGCCGCGCGCGCAGGCCGCCGATAAGCGCACGGTGGAAGCGGCGGAGAGCAAGCTCACCGCCTTCGTCTTCAAGATTCAGGCGAACATGGATCCGAACCATCGCGACCGCATCGCCTTTGCGCGGCTCTGCTCCGGCAAACTCACGCGCGGCATGAAGGTGAAGGTCGCGCGCACCGAGAAGCAGATGGCGCTGAACGCGCCGCAATTTTTCTTCGCCAAAGATCGCGCGCTTGCCGAGGAAGCCTATGCCGGCGACGTGGTCGGCATTCCGAACCATGGTGTGCTGCGCATCGGCGACACGCTCACCGAAAGCGAGGCGCTGAATTTCGTCGGCGTGCCGAGCTTCGCGCCGGAAATCATCCGCCGCGTGAAACTCGGCGATCCGATGAAGGCGAAGAAATTGAAGGAAGCACTGCAGCAACTGGCCGAAGAAGGCGTGGTGCAGGTGTTCCAGCCGATGGACGGCGCGCCCGCGCTCGTCGGCGTGGTCGGTCCGTTGCAGCTCGATGTGCTGAAAGCCCGGCTCGACGCCGAATACGGTTTGCAGATTTCGCTGGAGCAGAGCGAGTTCGATCTCGCGCGCTGGGTCTCCTCCGACGACCGCATCAAGCTCGACGCCTTCATCACTGCGAAGAATTTCTCCATGGCCTCCGACCTCGACGGCGATCCGGTTTTCATGGCGAAGTCGAACTTCGACCTCGACTACACGCGCGAGCGCGCGCCGGGTGTCGTGTTCTCGGACATCAAGGACGTGAAGAAAGCAGCTTAGAAGGCCTCATGGGGAGTGAGGCTCATGCTTCGAGACGCGCGCCTTTGGTGCGCTCCTCAGGATGAGGCGTTACTCAGGCCAGATTCCGCTCCAGCTCGTTGTGTATCTTCGTCGCCGCAATCGCCGCGTGGCCGAGGCCGACGCTGATCTGGTGCAGGTCTGAAACCACGTCGCCGGCTGCGTAAAGGCCTTTCACCGAAGTAAGCTGGCAATCGTCCACGAGCAGGTTGCCGTTTCCGGTCGCCTTTGCGCCGAGGTTGAGCGCAAGCTGCGAGCGCACTTCGCAGCCGAGCGCGGGATAGAGCACGTCGAAGGTTTTGCGTTCCCCGGACTCCAGCAGCACCGCGATCTTCTCGCCGCTACGATCGACATCGACCGCGCGCTCGTGCGGAAAGTTCACCTTGGCATTCGTCAGTTCTTGCCTGCATTCGTCGGTGATGTTGCCGGGGTCGTCGATGCAAAGCAGCGTCACGTCTTTCGAATAGGTGCGCAGAAAGATCGCCTTGCGCCATGCCGTTTCAACGTGGCCAAGCACGGCGATGCTTTCGCCTTGCGCTTCGTAGCCGTCGCAGATCGGACAGAAACGCAGCGCACCTTCATACACGGCATCTTTCAACCCCGGCATCAACGGCGCCTCGTCCACGATACCGGTGGCGATGAGTACGCGCTTCGCGCAGGCTTCCTTGCCTTCCGCCGTCGCGACGAAGACGTCGCCGTCTTTTTCGATCTTCGTCACTTCGCCACGGCGAAGTTCGGCGCCGTACTGGTCCGCCTGCTCGGCGAGCCGCGCCAGCAAATCGCGTCCGCCGATGCCAGCTTCAAAGCCCGGATAATTGTGCGAGGTGGGAATCCATGCGGCGCGGCTCTGGCCGGCGTCGATCACGATCACCTTGCGCCGGTAACGCGCAAGATAGATCGCCGCCGTGAGCCCCGCCGGTCCGCCGCCGACGATCAGACAGTCATAAGTCTTCGCCATGATAGAAGCCTTGCTCTGCTGGAAATGGTGAGGATGCCCGGATTTCCGCGCCGCAGCAAAAGACTCGCTCCTCGGGGTCTTCCATTGTAAAACGCCACACCTATCTGCCGACCCGCAGGCGCGACCAGATCGTCACCTGCGAGAACGATTGGCCCACGGACGACGAGGAGACCGCCATGTCGATCCAGAATACCGCCGACATCCGCCGCAACACTGCGCCGGACATCCGCGCACGCAAGGGGCGCGAGCCGATCGTTTCGCTGACCGCCTATCACGCGCATACCGCGCGCTGGCTGGACGCGCATGTCGACCTGATGCTGGTCGGCGACTCGCTCGGCATGGTCATGCACGGCTTCGAGTCGACCGTGCCGGTCACGCTCGAGATGATGATCCTGCAGGGCCACGCCGTGATGCGCGGCTCGCGGAAGGCGCTCGTGGTCGTCGATCTTCCCTTCGGCACCTATGAAGCGAGCCCCGAGCAGGCCTTCCACACCGCCGCGCGCGTGCTGAAAGAAACCGGCTGCGGCGCGGTGAAGATGGAGGGCGGCGTGAAGATGGCGGAGCATGTGCGCTTCCTCACCGAACGCGGCATTCCGGTCATGGGCCATGTCGGCCTGACGCCGCAGTCGATCAACACGCTCGGCTCCTTCCGCGCCCGCGGGCGCGAGGAAAGCGAGTGGGGACCGATCCTCGACGACGCCAAAGCGATTGCGGACGCGGGCGCTTTCTCCATCGTGCTCGAAGCCATGGCCGAGCCGCTCGCCGTGAAGATCACCAAGGAGGTGGCGGTGCCGACCATCGGCATCGGCGCGTCCTCGGCCTGCGACGGCCAGATCCTGGTGCTGGAAGACCTGCTTGGCCTGTCGCCACGGGTGCCGAAGTTCGTAAAGCAGTACGCCGACATGGGCCGGCTGATCGAGGAGGCGGTCTCGAACTACGCCAACGAGGTCCGCGACCGTTCCTTCCCGGCGGTCGAGCATGTTTATGCCTTGAAAAATAAGGCGAAAACACCCTCCTAAGGGCGTTGCCACGATACGCCCACATCTCTATTTTACGCCCGCTTTAACGAATATCGGGCTGATTGGGGCTGCGCGTCCTTGTGCGGCCCTTCGAGGATTTTGCAAGGGTTTTGAATGTCGGACATCATCCGCGAAGTAGACGAAGAACTGCGCCGGGAACGGCTTGCCAATATCTGGAAGCAGTATGGCGGCTACATTGCGCTCGGCGCCTTCCTGGTCGTCGCCGGGGTAGCGGGCTGGCGCGGCTACGAATATTACGCGAACAAGCAAGCTGAAGCCGCGAGTGAGCGCTTCGTCGCCGCGCAGAAACTTGCGGGAGAAAGCGGAAAGACCGACGAAGCCGCTGCCGCCTTCAAGGCGCTCGCGGCGGATTCGCCCGCGGCCTACCGGATGTTGTCGCGTCTTTCGCTTGCCGCCGAGCTTGGCAAGAAGGATGCGAAAGAGGGTGCGAACGCCTTTGAGGCGATCGCCAATGACAGCTCGGCAGAGCAACTGGTGCGCGACCTTGCCCGCGTTCGTGCGGCGGCCTTGCTCGTCGACAGCGCGGATGTTGCCGAGATGCAGAAGCGGCTCGGACCTGCGCTGGAGAAATCATCGGCCTTCTATCATTCCGCGAATGAACTCCTCGGGCTTGCCTATATCCGCGCGGGCGATCAGGCGA
>CAUJKG010000248.1 GCA_963205465.1 Pseudomonadota bacterium
AATCCGGCGAAGTAAAACCCGGCCATGAAGGCAAGAATGATGAGCGGGCGGACAATGTAGCCCGGCACCAGCGCCATATCGATCCAGTTATAGGATCGCGAGATGCCATCCTGCGCGGCGCTGAGCGCATGCATCGGCAGGCAGGCGCACATCAGCACCAGCGGCACGACATAGTGATTGTCGAGATGCGCTTTGAAGGTCAGGAGCACCGCGATGGTAATGCCGCCGACCAGCGTGGCAATGCCCATGACCAGCCAGCGGCTTGCGAAGAGATAACCGCGCAGCCGCGGCGCATCATCTTGGGCGGTGTACTCCGGAATAAAGCGTTGCGCGGCGGTGCAGAGCCCGAGCGGCACCAGACTCCCGATCAGGAGAAGCCAGGTCCAGACATAGACATAGACGCCGAATTCGTAGCGGCCCATCCAGCGCGCCAGTACGATCTGCGAAAGAAACGCAACTGCCGCTCCGGCGACGCGAATGATGAAGGCGGTCGCGGCACCACGCCGCGCAACCGAATGATCGCTGTTGCCCGAAAACAGGCCAAGGACACGCGCCGGCAAGCCGCGCACGATCTCGCGCAGGTTTTGCGGCTCCATTCGATCCTGATTGGCAATCGACACGCCAATCTCCCTGCGTCCACGAGCTTTTGCTCGCATTTTAGGGAGAGCTAACAGAGCGCCGTTAAGAAACCGTTCAGAAAATACTTTATCGCTCAGCCCGAAAAGCCGCCGCCTTCGAGATAAGCAATCTCTTCGGGTGTGGATTCACGGCCCAGAATTGCGTTCCGGTGCGGGAACCGACCGAAGCGCGCAATCGCGTCGCGGTGAATCTCGGCATACTTAATATTTTCTTCCGTTCCGCCCTGCGCCATCAGCGCGACGCAACGCTCCTGATCGGAGAGTGCTTCGGAATGCATATAGGGCATATAGAAAAACGTGTGTAAGGCCGGATCGACCGCCTTGTCGCGGGCTTCCGCAATCGCGCGATCCGCCACCTGCTTCGCCTTCTCATCGCCCTCGAATGCCCGCGGCGTGCCGCGAAACATGTTGCGCGGGAATTGATCGAGCAAAAGCACGAGCGCGAGCGCGCCGTCAGCCGAGCGTTCCCAGTGTTCCAATTCGCCGCGCATCCCGGCTTCGTAGGTTTCCAGAAAGCGCGTACGAACCGTTTCGTCGAAAGAGGGGTCCGCCTCAAACCACTTCTCGGGCCCCGCATCTTTCCAGAACAGGATGATTTCTTCCGGCTGCGCGATCATTTCTAGAGCCTGAACCCTTTCGTCTGGATTTTCTCGTAGAGCGCCAAGTCTAGCGGCACAAAGGCCCCCTGCACAGGATCGTTGAAATAAATCTCGTCTTTCACCGCCGCTGGATCGAAACCTTCTTTCACGAGATCAACCTTGCGCTGCTTGAAAGTTCCGGTGATGTCGAGTTCCCGTTTCAACCGAATGAAAATCGGCCGCGCATATTCGGGCAGCGACTTCGTGACATGCGCGCGCAACGCCGCAAGATCGAGCGGACCGCCGGAGACGACCGCGATCATGCCGGCCTTGCCGTCATAGCCCTTGACCGGAACGCCGTAGACGGTCGCTTCCTGCACGCCGGGAAATACAGTGAAGGCTTCGGAGACTTCCGAGGTCGATACGTTCTCGCCCTTCCAGCGAAACGTATCCCCGATGCGATCGATGAAATAGAAGTAGCCTTTGGCATCCTGCCGCAGGAGATCGCCGGTGCGGAACCACGCATCGCCCTTCTCGAAAACGTCGTGGAGAATCTTTTTCTTGGTGGCCTCCGGATCGGCATAGCCTTCGAAGCGGTTCGTGGGCTTGCTGGGATCGTTCAGAATCTGTCCGATCGCTT
Source organism: Pseudomonadota bacterium (assembly GCA_963205465.1). Taxonomy (GTDB): domain Bacteria; phylum Pseudomonadota; class Alphaproteobacteria; order Rhizobiales; family Xanthobacteraceae. Next base: position 1,857 of record CAUJKG010000248.1, read on the forward strand.
CTCCCACCTCGCCCGGCTCGCAAGTGACGCAGAAACCGCTACTGTCGCGTACCGGCTGTTCTGTCTCGACATCGAACTTCACGATGCGGGTCGGAAAGCGGTGCGCGAGATATTTCGGCAGCCGGCCGACCGCTCCCGGCGTGCCATCGAAATTGAAGCTCGCGACATTGCCCTCGGTCGCGGCATAAAACTCCAGAATGCGCGGAATCCGAAAGCGTTTCTGAAACTGCGGCCAGACATCGGGCCGCATGCCATTGCCGCAGCAAACACGGATGGAATGTTTCTGCTCGTTGTCGTTCGGCGGCGCGGTAACAAGATAGCGGCAGAGTTCACCGATATAGATGAAGGCGGTGCATTTCCATTTGACGCAGTCGTCCCAGAACTCGCGCGCGGAAAACTTTTCCCGGATCACGACCGTACCGCCGCCGATCAGCGTTGCGCCGGTCGCGACCATGCCGCCGTTGGAGTGATACATCGGAAGGCAGTCATACATGCGGTCGGAAGGTTTCGTGCCGATAGCGCCGGCAAAGCCGTTTGCCGCCAGCATCAGGCGGTAATGGTTGATGTTCGCTGCCTTCGGCAATCCGGTCGTGCCGCTGGTATAGATAAAGAGCGCGCGATCGTTGATATCGAGATCAGGACGGTCGGCGGCTGGGATCGGCGCATCATCCATCGCAGCCACCGCCGGCTCGATGCGGTCATATGTGGCTGACTCGCCATGCACCCATAGCTTCGGCGTTACCGAAAGCTGATCCTTCGCGCTTTCAAGCGACTTGATGAGCCGCGAGTCGACGATGACGTGCTTGGGCGACACGATCGAGATCGAATGCGCAAGCGGCGTGCCGATGAGGTTCGTGTTCAGGAGCGCAACCACACCGCCCGCCCGCAGGACGCCGAGCCAGATCACAAGATATTCAGGCCGGTTCAGCATCAGAAGACAGACGACGTCGCCTTTGCCGACACCTTGCGCTCGCGCCCAGCGCGCATATTGATTCGCGCGCCGGTCGAGTTCGCGATAGGTGAAGCGCTCGCGTTCGGAGACCAGCGCTTCCTTGTCGCCGTATTGTCCGGCGAGTTCCTCGACCACCCAGGGGAAAATCCGCTTCGGATTTTTCGCGATCGGTGTCGTCTTGCGCAATGTCGAGAGTGCACCGCGCAGATATTTGAGTTCCTGCACCAGCCCCATCTTCAAGCCCTCCGGTAGCGCGGTTTGCGGCGCTTTCACGCGCATGAGCTTCCGACACCGGAGCGGAAGGGGGCAAGTGCGAAGAGAACAAGTGCGAAGAGAAGAAGCGCTAGCGGATCGCGAGCGGATTGTCGGTGAGTGCCGCTTTGTCGGGTGTATCGACCTGCGGAACGCCCTGGAAGGCAGCGAACATCTTCCGCACCATTTCCGGCGCGAGATCCTTGGTGATGAACACCATGCGGCTTCTGCGGTCGGCATCGGGCCAGGCATCGAGCCGCGCCGGCGGATGCATCAGATGCTGCACGACATGGAACACCACCGGCCGCTCGGGATCGTCGGCAAGCTGCACGATGCCTTTCATGCGCAGAATCTTGTCGCCATGCGCGGAGCGCAAGAGGTCGAGAAACATCTCGAGCGTATTCAGCGCGACCGGCGTTTCGGTCGCGATACTGAAAGCCTTGATCGAAGCGTCATGCCGTGACGCCTGATCGTGCTTGTGGCCGTGATGGTCGTGGTGATGGTGATGGCCATGACCATGATGATGATCATGGCGGTGATGCGCGTCTTCTTCCGCAGCGATCACCGCTTCCTCGCGAAGCCAGCGCGCGACATCCGGAATTTTGCTTTCCGGATTATAGAGCCCGGCATTGATCAGCGCTTCGGCGCGGACCTCGCCTTCCAGCACGATCGCCGCGGGATTGAGTTTTTTCAGCCGCTCACGCAGCGCTGGAAGCTGCGCCGCACCTTCCGGCAGATCGGTCTTGGTAATCACGATGCGATCGGCCATCGCCGCCTGCTTCACTGCCTCTTCGTGATGGTCGAGCGTCTTCATGCCATTCACGGCATCGACCAGCGTCACGACGCCATCGAGACGATAGCGCAACGTGAGATAAGGCTGCGTCATAATGATGTGAATGACGGATGCCGGGTCGGCGATTCCGGTGGTCTCGATCACCACGCGATTGAAAGGCTTGCAGCGGCCGTTGTCGCGCGCGCGCAGCAGATTTTCGAGCGAGTTCACGAGATCGCCGCGCACCGCGCAGCACAGACACCCGCTCGAAAGCAGGATTACGCCTTCCTCGACGATTTCATAGAGATTGTGGTCGATTCCGATATCGCCGACTTCATTGACGAGCACGGCCGTGTCGGAAAGCGCCGGGTCTTTCAACAAACGATTGAGCAGCGTCGTCTTCCCCGCGCCGAGAAAGCCAGTGAAGACACTAAGCGGGAGCGGTTCGATCGGTCCGGCCTGCCGCGCAGGCTTTTCGCTCACGATTGACGATCCGGCCGCTTGAGAGGCATCGGCGCGACTTTCGGCAGCCGCAGCGGGCGCTCCGGTTTCTCAGCCTGCGGACCGAAACCGTCGGGCAGCGGCGCGAAAGGAGAATTCGCATTCGCCTTATAGCCCGGCGGCACGACTTCCATGCGTCCGTTGATCAGTGCGACCTGGATCGGGCGGCCGCGCTCGTCGCGCGCGGGACCGGTATGGACACGGATCGGGGGCATTGATGGCGGCAGGTCGTTCAGAAGATTGGCGCGGCCGGCACGCATCGGATCGTCGTCATCATCGTGCTCGTCGCCGGAATCAGACGCGGCAACCCGCCGGTTGCGCTTCTTCCCGCACATCTGCTCCCACATATTCGCCGGATCCTGCGAAAGATTGGCGATCGCCGTCACGTTTCTGGATCCGCCAAGCAGCACGTCGAGACCGAAACCGGGCTGAAAACCGCGCTCGAACAGCATGGCCGCCTGCTCGGCGCGAGCAACGGCATTCGGCGAACCGAGCACGACCGCGATCAGCCTGCGATTGCCGCGATGCGCGGAGGCGACGAGATTGAAGCCGGAGGCGCAAATGAAGCCGGTCTTCATACCGTCCGCGCCGGGATAGCGGTCGATCAGCCGGTTGTAATTTCTGAGCATGCGCTTGCCGACCTGCAGCGCCGGAATCCGGAAATACATTTCGTGTTCCGGAAAATCGCGCGTGATTGCCTGCGCAAGCAGCGCCATGTCGCGCGCGGTGGTCACCTGCTCGTCGTCCGGCAATCCGTGCGGATTGCGAAAGCGCGTCGCGGTCATGCCGAGCAACTGCGCGGTCGCGTTCATCTCGCCGACAAACGCGTCCTGCGAACCGGCAACGCCTTCAGCGAGCACGACCGCCATGTCGTTCGCCGACTTAACCATCAGAAGCTTGATCGCGTTATCGACGGTGATGGTCTGGCCCGCGGGAAAGCCCGCCTTGGAAGGCGGCGTCGAGGCGGCAAACTGGGAAATCGGCAGCAACGAATATTTGTGCAGCCGTCCGTCGCGCATCGCGCGGAACGTGACATAGGTCGTCATCAGCTTGGTGATGGACGCCGGATGCCAGGGCATGCCGGCTTCCTGCTCCGCGACGATCTTGCCGGTGTCGGCTTCGATCAGCACATAGGGTCCGGCGGCGGCAGGCGTCGAACACACAAGACCCGCGCAGATCGCGAGAAGGATCGGCCGGAGGCGAAGGACTGCGAACATTGGCGGCTTGGTTCTCGTTCTCGAAATCCAGGGCGATCCGGATCGCCCGCTTCGGTCTTCCGGGGCCATTCCTAACGCCGATTGAAGTGTCAGGCAAAGCATTCACTGCACTGCGGTGATGTGCCTATAGTCGGAAAAAGCAGCAATTATGGCCTGGAGGAAAGTTCCATGACCGCCTGCATCGTCGGCCTCGCCCACACCCCGTTTGGAAAGCTCGATGCCGAGAGCGTCGAGAGCCTTGTCGTCAAGGTCGCCCGCGAAGCGCTGGCGGACGCCGGCCTCGAAGCCAAGGACGTCGATGAGGTAGTGCTCGGGCACTATAACGGCGGCTTTACCCCCCAGAATTTCACGGCCTCGCTGGTGCTCCAGGCCGATCCGGGGCTACGTTTCAAGCAGGCGACACGGGTCGAGAACGCCTGCGCCACGGGTTCGGCGGCCGTCCATCAGGGTCTGAAGTCGATCAAGGCCGGAACCGCCCGCGTCGTCCTCGTGGTTGGCGTGGAACAGATGACCAAGGTTTCCGGCGCCGAAGTCGGAAACATCCTGCTCGGCGCCTCCTACCTGCCGGAAGACGGCGGCACGCCGATGGGCTTTGCCGGGGTATTCGGCAAAATCGCCGGAAACTATTTCCAGCGCTTCGGCGACCAGTCCGATGCACTGGCCATGATCGCCGCCAAGAACCACAAGAACGGCGTCGCCAATCCTTATGCGCAAATGCGCAAAGATTTCGGCTATGAATTTTGCCGTAACGAAAGCGAGAAAAATCCTTTCGTCGCGGGCCCCCTGAAACGCACCGACTGCTCGCTGGTGTCCGACGGCGCGGCCGCCATCGTGCTCACCGACGTCGAGACCGCCATGAAGCTCGGCCGCAAGGCGGTCGCCTTCCGC
>CAUJKG010000249.1 GCA_963205465.1 Pseudomonadota bacterium
TGAACTGAAGTTCACACCAGAGCGCGAAATACTTGTGCGCTCGCCGGGGCTGTTCAAGGAATACCATGGCGATGCCGCGGGTACGAAGCGTGCCGTTTCCGACGGGTGGTTTCATACAGGCGACGTCGGCTACCTCGGCGAAGACGGCGAACTTCGAATTGTTGAGCGTGCCGCAAACATCGGCGCATTGAAAGACGGCACGCAGTTCGCACCGCGCACCATCGAAAACAAGCTGAAGTTCTCGCAATATATCCGTGAAGCGATTGTCTTCGGTGCGGGGCGCGACAAGGTATGCGCGCTGATCGATATCGATTTTGCGGCGGCCAGCCGCTGGGCTGACCTGCAAAGCATTACTTACACGGGGCACGCGGACCTGGCCTCGCGCGAAGAGACGTATGATCTGATTTCGCAGACGATAGCCGGCATCAACGACGAATTGGCATCCGATCCGGCCCTGAGCGGGCTGCAAGTGCAACGCTTTGCAATTGTCCGGAAGGAATTGAATGCAAACGACGGGCTTCTGACGCGCACTGGAAAGTTGCGTCGCATGGCGATCGAAGATCGCTACAGGACGCTGATCGACGGAATGTTTTCCGGTCGCACAGAAGTGCCTGCCGAAGGCGAAAGCGACCACACGATCTCCCAAAACATGAAGATAGGCGAAGCAAAGCTCGGCCACGCTTCGAATGCGAGAAAGGCTGCGTGACCATGACTGCTCCAATCCAGCACTCCACACTGCAGCCGACCGAGCGCGCATATCCGATCGGCGCTCCGGTTCTTGAACTCGATTCGATCTCGCTGCGATTTGGCGGCGTTCACGCGCTCACGAATATTTCGTTCAACGTTCTCGAGCATGAAATCCGGGCAATTATCGGCCCCAACGGTGCCGGTAAGAGTTCGATGCTGAACGTCATCAACGGCATTTACGTGCCGCAGGAGGGCACCATCAAGTTTCGCGGCAATGTCCTTAACGGCATGACACCCACCAAGGCCGCGGCGATGGGCATTTCGCGCACTTTCCAGAACATCGCGCTTTTCAAAGGCATGACGGTGCTCGACAACATCATGGCGGGCAGAACTCTGCATTCGCACGCAACGTTTCTGGAGGTGGCGTTTCAGGCGCCGCGCGCCCGCCGGGAGGAAACGGAAAGCCGGGAGATAGCGGAAGAGATCATCGAGTTTCTTGAGATCGAGCATATCCGCAAGACGCCGGTCGCGCGGCTGCCCTATGGCCTGCAGAAGCGCGTCGAACTGGGGCGCGCGCTGGCGGCGCGGCCGAGCGTTCTGCTGCTCGATGAGCCGATGGCCGGCATGAATATCGAAGAGAAGCAGGACATGTGCCGCTCCATCCTCGATGTGAACGATCATTACGGCACCACGGTCGTGCTGATCGAGCACGACATGGGCGTCGTGATGGATATCTCCGACCGTGTTGTGGTGCTCGACTACGGCAAGAAAATCGTTGACGGCACGCCCGACGAAGTCCGTTCAAACCAGAACGTAATCGACGCCTATCTCGGCGTCGCGCATTGAGAGATGGCAATGACAGGTTTTCTGTTTTTCATTGAGGTTCTTGTCGGCGGGCTGCTCTCCGGCGTGATGTATGCGCTGGTCGCGCTCGGCTTCGTGCTGATTTACAAGGCCTCGAGCGTGTTCAATTTTGCGCAGGGCGCGATGGTGTTGTTCGCGGTCCTTTCCTTTGTCGGCATCATGGAGCTGGGTTTGCCGTTCTGGGCAGCACTTCTGGCTGCGATTGGCCTGATGGTGCTCGTGGGAATGGCGACGGAGCGCTTCGTGTTGCGACCGCTCGTCAGCCAGAATGAAGATACGTTGTTGATGGCGACGATCGGCCTGACCTTCGTGATCGAAGGCGTGGCGCAGCTCGCATGGGGCGTCGACGTTCGCAATCTCGATCTCGGTATTCGCGACGAGCCGATCGGCTGGGTGATGGACAAAACTGGCATGCTGATCAGCCAGCTGGACATCATGGCTGGTATCGTCGCCGGTGCCATGGTTACGGCGCTTGCGCTTCTGTTCTCGCGCACGAAGATCGGACGTGGCTTGCGCGCGGTGGCGGACGACCACACGGCAGCGCTCTCCATCGGCATTCCGCTGAAACACATCTGGATGCTGGTATGGGCAACCGCGGGCGTTGTGGCGCTTGTCGCAGGCATGCTCTGGGGCGCACGCAGCGGCGTGCAGTTCGCGCTGGTATGGGTCGCGTTGAAGGCGCTGCCCGTTCTGATCATCGGCGGGTTCACATCTATTCCAGGCGTGATTATCGCGGGACTTCTGGTGGGCGCCTCCGAGAAGACCATCGAGGTGTATTTCGGTCCCTATTTCGGCGGCGGCGTCGAGGTGTGGTTTCCCTACGTGCTTGCGGTCTTTTTCCTGCTGATCCGGCCCGAAGGGCTGTTCGGTGAAAAAATTATCCGGCGCGTTTAACGGCCCGGAAGCTGGAGATTAAATCGTGTTCTATAGAGAAACCGGACAATTCAGAACCAGCTATGCGCAGGACTCGCAAATCCTGCCGTTGCGACAGGATCGCATCGGTATGGCGTTCCTGTTGCTGGCAGCTATCATGATCCCGTTTGTCGCGAACGCCTACTGGCTTAGCGCGATCATGATCCCCTGGCTGATCCTGTCGCTGGTCGCGCTGGGCCAGAACATTCTGATGGGCTATGCGGGCCAGCTCTCATTGGGATCCGCAGGCTTTATGGCCGTCGGCGCCTTCTCCTGTTACAATTTCATCCTGCGCATCGACGGCATTCCCTTCATCGTCGCCGTCATTCTTTCAGGTGTATGCGCGGCTCTTGTCGGGATCGTCTTCGGGCTGCCGAGCTTGCGGATTCGTGGCCTCTATCTCGCGGTCGCCACCCTCGCGTCGCAGTTCTTTATCGTGTGGTCCCTCGACAAGTTCGGCTGGTTCAAAAACTACGATCCTTCCGGCGTTATCACCGCGCAGAAGATCGTGATTATGGGATATACGCTCGACACGCCGGCCCAGAAGTATTGGGTCGTGCTCGGCATTGTCGCCGTGCTGGCTTTGCTTGCGAAGAATATGGCGCGAGGCAGCGTAGGGCGAGGGTGGATGGCCGTGCGCGATATGGACGTCGCTGCAGAGGTCACCGGCTTGTCTTTGCTGCGCACAAAGCTGCAGGCATTTGCAATCAGCTCATTCTATTGCGGTGTTGGCGGTGCTCTTTTCGCCTTCGCATATCTGCAAACGGTTGAACCTTCAGCATTTACCATCGATCTCTCGTTCCGGATCCTTTTCATGGTGATCATCGGTGGCCTGGGAACGATCATCGGGTCTTTCCTGGGTGCAGGGTTCATCTTGCTCGTCCCGATCTTCATGAACATTTTTTTTCATGGGCTGTTCGGTCACGCGGTCGATGCAAGCATCATTTCTGCCAGCGAGCAGGTGTTGTTCGGAGTGATGATCATTTCGTTCATGATCTTTGAGCCGCTGGGTCTTGCACGCTTGTGGCAGCTCACGAAGGAGCGGCTGCGGCTCTGGCCGTTCAAGCACTGAGCAAACTTCACTGATCAACAAAAAGAGACGGCAAGCGTCCGCTTATCGTAACACTGGGAGGACTATGAATGCAGACCGAAAAACTACTTCGCCGGGTTCTTCCCGGCATCGCGGGGGCATGCGCAATGCTGGCGGTCACCGCGTCTACGCCGGCGACGGCGCAGCAGCCGGAGCAATATTTCCCGGTCGCAAGCATGCGCGTCGGTCCCTATAACGCTATGGGCACCGGCATTTTCGGAGGTGTCATCGACTATCTGAATTACGTCAACATCAAGCATGGCGGCGTAAACGGCGTAAAACTCGTCTACGAAGAGTGCGAAACGGAATACAACGCTGCCCGCAGCGTCGAATGTTATCAGCGCCTTCTAACCAACAGCAAAGGCCAAAAAATGCTGTTGTGGGATCCTTACGGGACGCCTCTGGCTTATGCAGTAATCGGCCGCGTGGCGGCGGACAATGTCGTGCTGGCGCAGGCCGGTTACGGGCGCACCGACGCCGCCGACGGACGCGTCTGGCCGTGGGTATTCGGCGCTACCGCAAACTACTGGTCGCAGATTTCCATGAAGCTGAATTTCATTCAGCAACAGGAGGGCGGCATTGATAAGATGAAGAACAAGACGATCGTTCATCTTCACATTGATACTGCCTATGGCCGCGAGCCGTTGCCCGCGATGCGTCAGATCGCGAAGGAGTGGGGCTTCCGCTTGATCGAAATTCCGATCGCGCCTCCGGGACTGGAGCAGCAATCGCAGTGGCTGCAGATCCGTAAGGAGAAAGCCGATTGGTTCACGTTCTGGGGTGCAGGCGCAGGCATGAGTGGTACCGCTCTCACCACAGCCGCGCGCGTCGGTTTCCCCCGCAACAAGATTATCTTCGTTACCTTCGGTGGTGCGGAAGAGGATATGATCGCAGGTGGTGCACAAGCCAAGGACACTCACGTCGTTGCGATGGTCTTGCCGGGCAAGCATTGGCCGCTGATCGCGGACATGGAAAAGGTTCTCTATAAAGAGCGAAAGATCGGCAATATGCAGAACCCGAACCGCGTCGGCACGATTTACTACAATCGCGGTGTAATCGCGGCGGTAAACTATATCGAAGCGATGAAGAATGCGCAGAAACACTTCAATAAAATCGGAAAGCCGATTACAGGCGAGGAGTTTCGTCTCGGATACGAAATGCTCGACTATACGGACGATGCTTATCGCAAGAGCCTTGGTATCGATGGCATGCTGCCGCCTTATAAGCTGACCTGCCGCGATCACGAAGGTGCAGGCAAGTTTCATATGATGCAGTGGGACGGTAAGCAATTCCAGATCGTAACCAAGGACTGGATGCCGGCGAGTGATCCGAAGTTTATCCGCAAGCTGATCGAAGAGTCTGCGGAGAAATACGCCAAGGAAAACAACATCAAGCTGCGCGACTGCCCGAACTGAGCGTCTGGCCGGAAACGATAACGGGCGGGAGGACAAAGTTTTCCCGCCCACCGTCAACTGCTTACAGGAAATATTTTCATGAACGCTTCTGTTTCATCCATCGCCAACTGATCTGCCCCCAATGAAGTGGTCCTCCCTGAGGTAT
>CAUJKG010000250.1 GCA_963205465.1 Pseudomonadota bacterium
CTTTTTGTCGTGCTCTTGCTGGCTGTCGCAGTCGGCGTCGTGATCGGCGGCATTGCGGTCGGCGTCGGCCGGTTGCGCTGGCGGGTCCGTGCGCGGCGGGCGGAGCGCGAAGCGGAAAAACTTTCCGCGGAGAACGAAGCCTTCTTTCGTGCGGCGGCCGTGCGGGAAGGCCGCGCCGAGGCGCCGGCTTCGCGCGAGATTGCGCTCCGATAGAAATGACGCAGCCTGCGCTTCGCTCTATCGCGGCGGCGGAGATCGACGGCGTGCTCGATTTCCCTTCGCTGATTGGCGCACTTCACGCTGCTTTTTGCGCCGACATCGAAACCCCGCTTCGCCATCACCATGCGATTGTGCGCGACGACGGCGAGGCAGCACTCCTGCTGATGCCGGCCTGGACCAAGGAGAAGGAAGGCAGCTTTCTCGGCACCAAGACGGTCACCGTCTTTCCGGGCAATCTTGAAAAAGGGCTCGGTTCGGTCGCCGGAACTTATCTTCTGATGTCCGGCGACACCGGCGAGCCTTTGCTCACCATTGATGGCCACCGGCTCACGCTATGGCGAACGGCGGCGGCGTCGGCGCTCGCTGCAAAATATCTCGCGCGCGAGGACGCGTCGCATCTTCTCCTGATCGGCGCGGGCGCCCTTGCGCCCTATCTCGCGCGGGCCCATGCCGCCGTGCGTCCGATCACGAAAGTATCGATCTGGAACCGCTCGCCGGAGCGCGCGGAGGCCTTGGCTAAAGAGCTTTCGGGCGAGGCCTTCGCGGTGGAGGTCGTCGGCAACAAAGAAGCGGCCGCACGCGAGGCCGATATCGTCACCTGCATCACGCTCTCGCAGACCCCGGTGGTTTCCGGGGAATGGCTGAAGGAGGGGGCGCACCTCGATCTGGTGGGGGCGTTCCGGCCGAATGCGCGCGAAGCCGACGATGCCGCCATTACGCGCGCCAGAGTCTATGCCGATACCCGCCGCGGCGCGTTGAAGGAGGCGGGGGATCTCGTAATCCCGCTGGCAAACGGGATTTTCCGCGAAGCCGACCTGCAGGGCGACCTGTTCGAACTCTGCCGCGGGGAGGCCCAAGGCCGTCAAAACCTTAGCGAAATCACGCTTTTCAAGTCGGTCGGCACCGCGATCGAGGACCTCGCCGCCGCCATGCTGGTCTTCAAAAAACTCGGCTGATCCGCCGTTTCACCTCCCAAGTGGACAGGACCGGCGGGCCATGCCATCGGAAGCGCCAACAAAGCGGGCGACGGACCGGCAAAAATGATCGTCAAAATCTGCGGGATCAAGGACTTGGCGGCGATGGACGCAGCACTGGAAGCGGGCGCGGACATGGTTGGGCTCGTCTTTTTTCCGGCAAGCCCGCGCAATGTGACGCCTGCCGAGGCGACGAAACTCGCCGCGCGCGCGCGGGGCAAAGCGAAACTCGTGGCGCTTTCCGTCGATGCCGACGAGCGCTTGATCGATGCGATCGAGGCGAGTGTCGCGCCCGATCTGCATCAGTTACATGGCTCCGAAACGCCGGCGGCCGTTACCGCGCTTCGCGAGAAAACCGGGAAGCCGGTGATGAAGGCGATTGCGGTCGCAGCGGCCACGGATCTCGCGCCGCTCGCTTCTTATGAAGCCGCGGCGGACTGGATTTTGTTCGACGCCAAGGCGCCGAAAGACGCGACGCGCCCGGGCGGTCACGGCCAGCCCTTCGACTGGTCGCTCTTGCAGAATATCAATCATTCAAAACCGGTGATGCTCTCGGGTGGCATCAATCCGGATAATGTTGTGCAGGCGATCGAGGCAGTGCGCCCCGATGCGGTGGACGTGTCGTCCGGCGTTGAAAGCGCGCCGGGGATCAAGGATCGCGAAAAGATTTTTGCCTTCGTGCGCGCAGCGCGCGGCGAGGCGGTGATGGAGCAGGCGTCGTGAGTGATCGCGTCAATTCGTTGCGTACCGGGCCGGACGAGCGCGGACATTTCGGCATCTTCGGTGGCCGCTTCGTCGCCGAAACGTTGATGCCGCTCGTACTCGATCTCGAACGCGCCTATGAAGCCGCGAAACAGGATTCCGCCTTCAAAAAGGAGATGGACTACCATCTCAAGCATTTCGTCGGCCGCCCGAGTCCGCTCTATTTTGCCGAACGCCTGACCGCACACTTCGGCGGCGCGAAGATTTACTTCAAGCGCGAAGATTTGAATCACACCGGCGCGCACAAGGTGAACAACGTGCTCGGCCAGATCATGCTGGCAAAGCGCATGAACAAGCCGCGCGTGATCGCCGAAACCGGCGCCGGCATGCATGGCGTTGCGACCGCAACCCTCTGCGCCAAGTTCGGTCTGCAATGCGTCGTGTTCATGGGCGCGGTCGATGTCGCCCGTCAGGAACCGAATGTGCTGCGCATGCGGGCACTCGGCGCGGAAGTACGCCCGGTGGAGAGCGGATCGAAAACGCTGAAAGACGCCATGAACGAGGCGCTGCGCGACTGGGTCACCAACGTGCACGACACCTTCTATTGCATCGGCACGGTCGCGGGTCCGCATCCTTATCCGGCCATGGTCCGCGACTTTCAATGCGTGATCGGTGACGAAACCAGAACGCAGATCATGGAACTGGAAGGGCGGCTTCCGAATGCGCTTGTCGCCTGCATCGGCGGCGGCTCGAACGCGATGGGCCTGTTCCATCCCTTCCTCGACGACCGCGACGTGGCAATTTACGGCGTGGAGGCGGCGGGGCACGGCCTCGACAAACAGCATGCCGCGTCGCTCGCCGGCGGCCGGCCGGGCGTGCTGCACGGCAACCGCACGTATCTCCTGATGAACGAAGACGGGCAGATCGAGGAAGCGCACTCGATTTCGGCGGGTCTCGATTATCCGGGCATTGGCCCTGAGCATTCCTGGCTCTATGAAATCGGCCGCGTAAAATATCTTTCCGCAACCGACGACGAAGCGCTCGCGGCTTTTCAGCTTTGTTCACGGCTCGAAGGCATCATTCCAGCGCTGGAGCCGTCGCATGCGCTTGCTAAACTCGAACAGCTTGCGCGCGGCAAGCCGAAGGATCACATCATCGTGGTCAATCTCTCCGGCCGCGGCGACAAGGATCTCGCGTCGGTCGCAAGCTACATCGACAAGAAGATCTCCGCATGAGCGCGCGCTTCCTCGCCAAAGTTCTGCTCGCACCTGCGCTGATCGGCGCAGGCGTGATCGCGGGCTATGCGCAGGAACGCTTCAGCGAAAATCCGATCAAGGATGGCGCCTGGGTCTATCCGACCGAAAAGATCGCGCCGGCCGTGGTCGAAGCCTTCTGTCAGTCGGGCTTCTCGGTCCACTTTGCCGATGGCGGGTTCTTCACGGTGCTCAATCAGCCGATCGCGCGCATGAAGAAGAAGCTCTCGGTCGACACCTCCGGCACCTGCAGCTTCAATGTCGAAAAGCAGGTCTCTACCTGTACCGGCACCGAAACCGACGGCCGCAGGAAGTTCGCGCTGAACGAAGAGAATATTTTCGAGCGCGACGGCGGTTATCTGAAAGTCACGACCAGTTTCATTGATCGCGACACCAAGGAAAAGGTCGCGTTCGTTACCTATCCCGTGCGCTGCCCGGATAAAGTGGTGCGCGAAATCCTGATCAAGGCGATCCCGCCCAAATGACCGCTGTTACCCGCATTGACTCCCGCTTCAAGGCGCTTGCCGGCGAAGGCCGCGCGGCGCTTGTGACCTTCATCACGGCGGGCGACCCCGATTACGAGACTTCGCTTGCGATCCTCAAAGCGTTGCCGAAAGCCGGCGCCGACATCGTCGAACTCGGCGTGCCCTTCACCGACGCCATGGCCGATGGCCCGCCGATCCAGGCTGCCTCCTTGCGCGCGCTCGCGGGCGGCCAGTCGCTCAAGAAAACCATCGCCATGGTTCGCGCGTTCCGCGAAGGCGACAACACGACGCCGATCGTGCTGATGGGCTATTACAACCCGATCTATATCTATGGCGTCGAGACGTTTCTGAAAGACGCGAAGGAAGCCGGGGTCGATGGTTTGATCGTCGTCGATCTGCCGCCGGAGGAAGACGAAGAACTTTGTCTTCCCGCAATGAAGGCGGGCATCAATTTCATCCGCCTCTCGACGCCGACGACGGACGACAAGCGCCTGCCTGCGGTGCTGAAGAACACGTCCGGCTTCGTCTATTATGTTTCGATTGCCGGCGTATCGGGTGCGGCGACGCCGGAAGCATCGAAGGTCACCGAAGCGGTTGCGCGCATCAAGCGCCATACCGCGTTGCCGATTGCCGTCGGCTTCGGCCTGAAGACGCCGGAGCATGCCCGCGCGATTGCCTCAGGCGCCGATGGCGCCGTGGTCGGCTCCGCACTGGTCGAAGCCGTTCGCACGAGCCTGGATGAACAGGGCCGGGCGACGGCGGGCACCGTCAAGGCGGTCACTGATCTCGTTACGAAACTCAGCGAGGGCGTGCGGTCCGCGCGCCGGCAAGCTGCGGAATAGGCCGGGTTTTATCGGCCGCCCTGCACCCTATATAATGAAACCAGATAATTCGTCCGGAGCCCGGTCATGAACTGGATATCCAACGTCGGTCCGAAAATCCGATCCTTCCTCTCTCGCCGCGAGGTGCCGGAGAATCTCTGGATCAAATGCCCGGAAACCGGCCAGCTCGTCTTTCATAAAGACGTGGAATCGAACCAATGGGTGATCCCTGGTTCGAATTATCATATGCGCATGGGCGCGAATGCGCGTCTGAAAGCGACCTTCGACAACGAAACCTGGATCGACGTCGCAGTCCCCGGCGCTCCTGCCGATCCCCTGAAATTCCGCGACGAAAAGAAATACGCCGACCGTATTAAGGACGCGCGCGCCAAGACCGGCATGCAGGATGCGGTGAAAGTCGGTTACGGCAAGCTCGAAGGCGTGCCCGCGGTGGTCGCGGTGCAGGATTTCGATTTCATGGGCGGCTCTCTCGGCATGGCTGCGGGCGAGGCGGTGATCCGCGGCCTGGAAACCGCGATCGAGAAGGAAGCGCCGTTCATTCTCTTCGTCGCTTCCGGCGGCGCG
>CAUJKG010000251.1 GCA_963205465.1 Pseudomonadota bacterium
GTATCCGTGAGCCGCTGGATTTCCGGCGGCATGGTCGCGGAGAAGAATAGCGTCTGCCGCGTGAAGGGAACGAGTTTGCAGATCCGCTCGATGTCGGGAATGAAGCCCATATCGAGCATACGATCGGCTTCGTCGATGACCAGCAGTTCGACGCCGTTCATCAGCAGGCGTCCGCGCTCGAAATGATCCAGCAGGCGGCCCGGGGTCGCGATCAGTACGTCCACGCCGCGCATCAGTTTGGCGTCCTGGTCGTCGAACGAAACGCCGCCGATCAGGAGCGCCATCGAAAGCTTATGGTTCTTGCCGTACTTGATGAAGCTTTCTTCGACCTGCGCCGCGAGTTCGCGCGTGGGTTCGAGGATCAGCGTGCGCGGCATGCGCGCGCGGGCGCGGCCTTGCTCGAGCATCGTGATCATGGGGAGGGTGAAGGCGGCAGTTTTGCCGGTGCCGGTTTGCGCGATACCGAGGACGTCGCGGCGGTTCAGCACTTGAGGAATAGCCTGGGCCTGGATCGGCGTCGGGGTCGTATACCCCGCGGCCTCGACGGCTGAGAGCACTTTCTGGCTCAAGCCGAGTTCGGAAAAGTTCATGTAGTCTTTGGTTCCATCTCGCCCGGTGGGCAGCTTCCTCATCGGTTCAGGCCGGATGCCTTTTTGAACGTCGCGCGAGGAGCGCCGGATCGACGGGCAGAACGGGGCGAATCCAAAAACAGCCCTTCGATGCATTGCAACATAGGAAGAAAACGGCAGAAGTCAATGAAAAATGCTGCTAATCGGCTATGCAACGCAATCAGGGTGAAGACGGGGGGTGCATGGCGGGCGGGATTCCAGTCGTATTGGTGCCGGGACTGAATTGTTCGGCAAGGGTTTACGCGCCGCAGCTGCCGGCGCTCTGGCAGTTCGGCCCGGTACAGGTCGCCGATCATCGCCGGGGGGATTCCATGGCGGCGATCGCGCGCGCGATCCACGACCATGCGCCGCCGCGGTTCGCGCTCGCCGGCTTTTCGATGGGTGGCTACAACGCGCTTGAAATCCTCCGGCAGGCGCGGGAGCGGGTCCTCAAGCTGGCCCTCGTCGATACCGCCGCTGCGGCCGACCGGCCCGAGCAGACCGAAAAGCGGCTTCGCGTCATGGCGCTTACCCGGGAAGGCAAGGCGGCGGAACGCGAGGAAGCGCTCTGGCCGCTTCTGGTCCACGAAAGCCGCCTGAACGACGAGGCGGTGCGGTCGGTCGTGAAGGCCATGCATCAGGAGACCGGAACCGAAGCCTATCTCAACCAGCAGAATGCGATCATGCATCGTGCGGATTCGCGCCCGCTGCTTGCCGAACTCAGGATGAAGACCCTGATCGTGGTCGGCGACAGCGACCAGATCACGCCGCCCGCGGCAGCCAAGGAGATGAACGAACTGGTCCCGGACTCGAAGCTCGATATCATCCCGAACTGCGGACACATGTCGACGCTCGAACGTCCCGACCGCGTCACCAAACTGCTTGTGGAATGGCTGGCCGAATGAGCAGGGAAGCGCGTGATGTCCCGGACGTGATCGCGCGTCCGCCGCTGATTTTGTTCGTGACCCTGGTTGCCGGTCTCGTGCTCGATCAGCTTTATCCGGCCGGACACATCGGACAGATGGCGACGAGTTTGCGTTATCTCGCGGCGGGATGCGCCTTCCTCGCCGGAATCGCCTTGCTCGGCACTGCGGCGAACGAGATGCGAAAGATCGGCACGAATATTCCTACCTGGGAGCCGGCGCTTGCGCTCGCGACCGAGGGTATCTTCGCCACTTCGCGCAATCCGATCTATCTGTCTTTCGTGCTGCTGATGATCGCGTTTGCGCTGATCTTCTCGTCGGACTGGATTCTCGTGCTGATCGTGCCGTTCATGCTGGTGATGCATTTCGGCGTGATCCGGCGCGAGGAGGTCTATCTCCTCGAGCGCTTCGGCGCGCCTTATGCCGACTACATGAAACGGGTGCCGCGCTACGCTTTCGGGATCTAGAGCATGATCCCGAAAAGTGCGAAGCGGTTTTCGGAAAAGCACGCCCTCGGGCTCGACCCCGGGGGATCATGCTCAATCAATAGATACGCGACGAGTCTGATTCAACGCAGTTGAAACAGACTCTAGCGAGCGCGTTGGCGGATCGCTAGATCGGCAAGCCGACGTAGTTTTCGGCAAGCGATCGCGCGGCCGCTTCGGACGACGTGTAATAATCGAGCTCGGCAATCTGCCGCTTGCGGTCGAAGTCGCTGGCCGTCGGGTCGAGGTGCAGCATCGTCGTCATGAAGTAGGAGAAGCGTTGCGCCTTCCATATCCGTGACAGGCAGCGCTTCGTATATCCCTCGATCTCTTCCTTGCTGCCCTTTTTGTAGAAGGCTTCGAGCGCGCGCGAGAGGAACAGCACGTCGGCCGTCGCCAGGTTCATGCCTTTGGCGCCCGTCGGCGGCACGATATGGGCGGCGTCGCCCGCGAGGAACAGGCGGCCGTATTGCATCGGTTCGGTGACGAAGCTGCGCATCGCGGTCACGCCTTTTTCGAAGACGCGGCCGGTCTTGAGAATCTTGTCGCCATCGGGGCCGAGGCGGCGCTTCAACTCCGCCCAGATTTCCTCGTCGGACCATCGGCTTGCGTCCTCGGCCGGATCGCACTGCAGGTAGGCGCGGGTGATCGTCGGCGAGCGCATGGAGTAGAGCGCAAAGCCGCGCTCGTGGTGCGAATAGATCAACTCATGCGAGGGAGGTGTCGACTCGGAAAGGATGCCGAGCCAGCCGAACGGATAGATGCGCTCGTATTCGGTGAGCACGCCGGCCGGTATGCTTGGGCGGCAGATGCCGTGGAAGCCGTCGCAGCCCGCGATGAAATCGCAAGCGATTTCATGGGATTCTTCGTTCTTCTTGAATCGGATCGTCGGCTTGTCGCTATCCAGCCCGTGCACCGAGGTATCGGAGACTTCGAACTCGATCGGCGCGCCTTGCGCAAGCTGCGCTTGAATCAGGTCTTTAACGACTTCATGTTGGCCGTAAACGATGATGTCCTTGTTCACGAGCGACTTGAAGTCGATCCGCCTGCGCTCTCCATTGATTCCGATTTCGATGCCTTCGTGAACCAGCCCTTCCTTGCGCATCCGCGCGCCGACGCCGAGTTCGTCGTAAAGCGCCGCGGCCCAATGCTCGAGCACGCCGGCGCGAATGCGCGCCTCGACATACTGGCGCGAGCGGTTCTCGATGAGAATGGATTCGATGCCGAGCCGGCGGAGCAGCAGCGACAGCGTCAGCCCCGCAGGGCCGGCGCCGATGATTCCAACTTGGGTGCGCATAGGTCTCCTCAGAAGCTATTCTTCTTTTGGTCGAACCTAGCGCAAATCCGTGCGGGGGAATGGGATCAGACGGGTAACGGCTGATCCTTTCCCGGCAGATTAGAGCATGATCCCGAAAAGTGCGAAGCGGCCTTCGGAAAAGCACGCCCTCGGGCTCGACCCGGGTGATCATGCTCAATCAAACAGATAAGCGACGAGTCTGATTCAGCGTAGTTGAATCAGACTCTAGCGGCCGCTGCGCCCTTGCGCGGCGTGCTCGGGAGCGAGTTGCCCGTCCGGGCTCGCCTGATTGACGGTCTCCGGCAGATACTTGCTCAGCTTGTCGAGGACGTCGTTCATCGGCAGGCCCAGCTGCTCGGCGATCTGCTTGAGCTTGTCGTTGCCGACTGCATCGCGGATCTGGCCCGGCGAGACATCGGCATTCCGGTCGTTGCCGAGCCAGGTCTCGATCTGCTTGCCGAGGCCGCCTTCCTGCAACTGCTTCAGAAGCCCGCCAATGGAGCCGAGGTCGGTATTCTTCAAAATCTGACCGAACACGTCCGGCAATTGCGACTGCTGTTGTTGCGGTAGGTTGCCCTTGAGCACGTTCTTGAGAACTTCGCCCAACATTCCTTCCAGGAAACTCATGATTTCTTCTCCATCTGCCCGCGGGCTATGCACCTTGCGGGGTGCCGTGTCACTCTCGCCGATAGAACAGAAATCTGGCGCGGATTGTGGCCGTGCCGTGGACGGGTGGGAAGAATGAAGTGGAGGGTCGGTGCCGTTACGATCACCAAGATCGTGGAGCTCGAAAGTACGGGCGGCACGCGATTCATCCTGCCGCAGGCGGTGCCGGACGTAATCCGCGGCATGGAGTGGTTGATCCCGCGCTATGCCACGGCGGAAGGCAGGCTGCGGATGAGCATTCACTCTTACGTGGTGGAAGCGGATGGCCGTCGCATCGTGGTCGATACCGGGCTCGGTAACGGCAAACGCGGCCGGCATATTCTGGCCTGGAACAATCTGAACACTCCCTATCTCTTCAAGCTGACCGAGGCGGGGTTTGCATCTGAAACCATCGATACAGTCGTCTGTACCCATCTGCACGTCGATCACGTCGGCTGGAATACGCGGCTGGTCGACGACGAATGGGTGCCGACCTTTCCGAAGGCGCGCTATCTCTTCGGCCGGACCGAATATGACCATTGGTCGAATCCCGGTGTCAGCGCAGAGCAGCGCGCGGTATTCGCAGATTCCGTGAAGCCCGTGGTTGATGCCGGAAAGTCCGAACTGATCGCGGACGAGTACCGGGTCAGCGAGAGTGTGAGCACATTTCCGACGCCGGGCCATAGTCCCGGTCATTTGAGCATTCTGATCCGTTCGCAGGGGGAGGAGGCGGTGCTCCTGGGCGATGTCGCGCATCATCCCTGCCAGTTCGAGCGTCTCGACTGGTCGTCGAGCTTCGATAGTGACCCCGAGGGATCGGCAGAAACACGGAAGCGGGTATTCCGTAGATTTGCGGGGACGCGCACGCGCATCTTTGGCGGGCACTTCGATCCGGGCTATGCCGTTGCGGTAGGCAACAGCTTCCGGCTCTTGCAAACGCCTGAAAAATAATTGCTCTTTCGCGTCTTGCCAGCGTCATGCGGCGCACGTATATGCCCGCCATCGAATTTCGGCCGAACGACGTCGCCTTGGCGGGAAGACTGCCTCACGCTTTCGAACTTCACTTGAAAATCGATGCTAGCTGATCCTGCGTCTTCGGGCGCGGATTTATTTCGACTCTATCTACGAACGGAAAAACTACGATGAGCACTGGGACCGTGAAGTGGTTCAACACGCAAAAAGGTTATGGCTTCATTGCGCCGGATGATGGCGGCAAGGATGTGTTCGTTCACATCAGTGCCCTGCAGCGTTCGGGTCTGCAGTCGCTGAACGAAGGTCAGAAGATCTCGTTCGACGTCGTGCAGGACAAGCGCAGCGGCAAGGCCGCAGCCGAGAACCTTCAGGCGTAAGCCGCTTTGCGAATGCTGCTCTCGTAAGCGGCATCTGAAAGCAGAAGAGCCCGCTCGAAAGAGCGGGCTTTTTTCGTAGCCGCTAGTGCTTGCCGTTCTTCTTTTTGGCCTTGGCTTTGCGCGCCGCCTTCTTGCGGGCTTCGGCGCGTTCGCGCTTTCTGCGGGCGATGCAGGTGTCGCATTTGCACCCGATCGGCTTGATGAAGGTGGAAAAGTAGTCGCGGCCGTAGCTGACCGTGATTTCGGAGCCGGGCTGGATATTCCACTTCGCACGATAGAAAATCCGCTCGGCGTATTGATAGGCTTCCACGTTCGGCCGGCAGGAGTGGTTCACGTAGCGCGCCAAATTCCAGCGCGGCGAGCCATCGATCGACCATTTGTCATTGATCTCGAAGACATAGCGGTTCTCGGTATTGTCTTCGAGCCAGATCGCCTGTTTGGTCGTGATCTTGCGGCCGCGGTACTCCATGACCCGGCTGCCTTTTTTGATGACGTCGGTGGCAAAAAGGCCAAGCCCGGTACGGGAACGGCCTACGCGGACGGGAGGTTTAGGATTGGTCTTTGACATTGCAGTGTTCACTAATGCGGCCGGCGATGTTTTTCCAGCCGCTGGCGCAGGCACTTACTAGACTATCCAGAGTTTTTGCTAGGCCCGCCGGCCATAAAAGTGGTGTTAGGATAGGCAAGAGGATCAAGGTGGCGATGAAGCTCTTCCGGACCGGGTTTTTCCTGGCGTTTATGTCGGTATCTGCATCTGTGCAGGCGCAGGAGGCCAAACAGACCGCCATCGACGTGGTGCAGGCGGAACTCTCCATCTGCGTGGTCTACTACTCCTTCGTGCGGGGCTGCGCGATCGAGAAGTCCGATATCAATACGGCGACCGTCGCCAATACCAATGCCGACAAGCTGCGCAAATATGCCTTCCAGGCCGGGCAGAGCATCCGGATGGATAACGAGAGCATGATCAAGCGCCAGAAGATCGCGATCGAGCAGCAGCAGAAGCTCCTGGAAGGTAATTGCGAGAATATCGGCAAGCTCGAGGAAGCTTATGGCAACCGCTGCAAGCAGCTATCCGACGATCCAAAGGCGATATTGGATGAGTATTTGAAGCGGTGATTGTGGGGCCTCATGGTTCGAGACGCGCGGCTTCGCTGCGCTCCTCTCCATGAGGCGATAGCTAAATATCCAGTGCCTCCGCCGCGAACTTGGCGTTCTCCGAGATGAAGGTGAAGCGCTCTTCGGGCTTGTTGCCCATCAGCCGCTCGATGGTCTTCTTCGTCGCCGCCCGCTTGGCGTCGTCGATGGTGACGCGCAAAAGCGAGCGGGTCGCCGGGTTCATCGAGTCTTTGAGCTGCGAGGGCAACATCTCGCCGAGACCTTTGAAGCGGCCGACTTCGATGTTCTTCTTGCCCTTGAACACCGTATTCATCAACTGCTCTCTGTGCTTGTCGTCGCGTGCGTAAACCGTCTGGCCGCCATAGGTAAGGCGATAGAGCGGGGGCACGGCAAGGAACAGGTGTCCGCTTTCGATCAGCTTCGGCATCTCCTGATAGAAGAAGGTGATGAGCAGCGAAGCGATATGCGCGCCGTCCACGTCGGCGTCGCACATGATGATGACGCGGTCATAGCGCAGCGACGCATCGTTATAATGCGCGCCGGCGCCGCAGCCGAGCGCCTGCATCAGGTCGGATAGCTGCTGGTTCGCAGCCAGCTTGCCGCGCCCGGCGCTGACCACGTTCAGGATCTTGCCGCGTAGCGGCAGCACGGCTTGCGTGCGGCGGTCGCGCGCCTGCTTGGCGGAGCCGCCGGCGGAG
The DNA here is from genome assembly GCA_963205465.1 of Pseudomonadota bacterium. Classification (GTDB taxonomy): domain Bacteria; phylum Pseudomonadota; class Alphaproteobacteria; order Rhizobiales; family Xanthobacteraceae. The sequence continues at coordinate 7,122 of CAUJKG010000251.1, forward strand.
TCGCCTTCGACGATGAAGATTTCGGAGTCTTTGGCCGAAGCATTCGAGCAGTCGGCAAGCTTGCCGGGCAGGCGCAGCTTGCGCACCGCGGACTTGCGCGAGATTTCCTTCTCGGTGCGTCGCCGCGCGCGCTCTTCGGCGCGTTCGACCGCCCAGTCGAGCAACTTGTTCGCTTCCAGCGTGTTGCCGGCGAGGAAGTTGTCGAAGGCATCGCGCAGCGTGTTCTCGACGAGCTTCGCCGCTTCCGGGTTGGCCAGACGATCCTTGGTCTGGCCCTGGAATTCGGGGTCGCGGATGAACACCGAGACGATCGCGGTCGCGCCGTCCATCACATCGTCGGCCGTGATCGCATTCGCGCGCTTGTTGCCGGTGCGGTCGGCGTAATCCTTCAGACTCTTCAGAATGGCAGTGCGCAGGCCAGTTTCGTGCGTGCCGCCGTCCGGGGTCGGGATCGTGTTGCAGTAGGAATTGACGAAGCCGTCTTCGTCCGCGATCCAGGCGACCGCCCATTCCACCGCGCCGTGGCCGGACTTCTTCTCGCTCTTGCCCGCGAAGATGTCCTTGTGCACGCGCGTGCGCTTGTCGATGTTCGAGGCGAGATAGTCGCGCAATCCGTTCTCGAAGTGGAACGAGTCCTTCTCCGGCACGTCGGTGCCTTCGATCAGCGACTTGTCGCAGGACCAGCGAATTTCGACGCCGCCGAACAGATAAGCCTTCGCCTTGGTCATGCGGAAGACGCGGTCTGGCTCGAACTTGGCGTCCTTGCCGAAGATCTGCTCGTCGGGCCGGAAGCGGATCGTGGTGCCGCGCTTCTTCACGCCTTTCTGGATCGCCTTGAGCGGTCCCTGCGGCACGCCGCGCTTATAGACCGGGCGATAGAGCACGCCGCCGCGGGCGACTTCGGCTTCCAGCGTTTCGGAAAGCGCGTTGGTCACCGAGACGCCGACGCCGTGCAGGCCGCCGGAGGTCTCGTAGGACTCGCCCGAGAATTTTCCGCCGGCGTGCAGCGTCGTGAGAATGACTTCGAGCGCGGACTTGTTCTTGAATTTCGGATGCGGATCGACCGGGATGCCGCGGCCGTTGTCGAACACGCTGATGAAACCGTCGGCGGTCATGTCGACTT
>CAUJKG010000252.1 GCA_963205465.1 Pseudomonadota bacterium
GACGGTGATCAACAACGTGCTGTCGCTCGCGACCGTTCCGGTGGTCGTGGACAAGGGCGCGGCGTTCTACAAGGGTTTCGGCATGGGTCGCTCGCGAGGGACGATGCCGATCCAGCTTGCCGGCAACATCAAACGCGGCGGGCTCTATGAAGTCGCGTTCGGCATCACGCTCGGCGAACTCGTCGATGAAATCGGGGGCGGTACTGCGAGCGGACGCCCGGTCCGCGCGGTGCAGGTCGGCGGGCCGCTCGGCGCTTATTTCCCGCGTGCCTATTTCGATACGCCGTTCGATTACGAGGCGTTCGCTGCGCGCGATGGCCTGATCGGGCACGCGGGGATCGTCGTGTTCGACGATACGGTCGATATGGTGAAGCAGGCGCGCTTCGCGATGGAGTTTTGCTCGATCGAAAGCTGCGGCAAGTGCACGCCATGCCGGATAGGCTCGACGCGCGGCGTCGAGACGCTCGACAAGATCATCGCCAATGACAATCGCGCGAAGAATCTCGAAACGCTCGAAGACCTCTGCAATACGATGAAATTTGGATCGCTGTGCGCGCTCGGCGGCTTCACGCCGTATCCGGTGATGAGCGCGCTTACTCATTTTCCAGAGGATTTCGGCGCAACGCCGAAACTTCCGCAAGCTGCCGAATAGGAAACGCTATGTCGCTCGTTAATGAAATCGATTACGGCACGCCGCGTTCGACGTCGGAAAAAGAAGTCACGCTGACCATCGACGGGCAGCAGATCACGGTGCCGGAAGGCACCTCGATCATGCGCGCGGCAATGGAGATGGGCACGCAGATCCCCAAGCTCTGCGCCACCGACATGGTCGATGCCTATGGATCGTGCCGTCTCTGTCTGGTCGAGATCGAAGGCCGTCCCGGAACGCCGGCTTCCTGCACGACGCCGGTCATGCCTGGCATGGTCGTGAAGACCCAGACGGAGCGCTTGAAGAAAATTCGCAATGGCGTGATGGAGCTTTATATCTCCGATCATCCGCTTGACTGCCTTACGTGCTCGGCAAACGGCGATTGCGAATTGCAGGATATGGCTGGCGCGGTAGGGCTGCGCGAAGTGCGCTATGGCTATGACGGCGAGAACCATGTCTTTGCCAAGCAGAACGGTGTCGCGAACGAGAATTGGCTCGCCAAGGACGAGTCCAATCCCTATTTCACTTACGATCCGTCCAAGTGCATCGTATGCTCGCGCTGCGTGCGCGCCTGCGAGGAAGTGCAGGGGACGTTCGCGCTGACGATCGCCGGCCGCGGCTTCGACAGCCGGGTGTCGCCCGGCATGCAGGAGAGCTTCCTCTCGTCCGAATGTGTGTCCTGTGGCGCCTGCGTGCAGGCCTGCCCGACCGCGACGCTCAATGAAAAGAAGGTGATCGAGATCGGCAAGCCCGAGCATTCGGTCGTCACGACCTGCGCCTATTGCGGCGTGGGCTGTTCCTTCAAGGCGGAAATGCGCGGCGAAGAACTCGTGCGCATGGTGCCTTACAAGAACGGAGAAGCGAACCGCGGCCATTCTTGCGTGAAGGGCCGCTTCGCCTGGGGCTACGCGACCCATCGGGAGCGCATCTTGAAGCCGATGATCCGCGCAAAGGTCACCGATCCGTGGAAGGAAGTGAGCTGGGAAGAAGCGATCGGCTACGCGGCCTCCGAGTTCAAACGCATCCAGAAACAGTACGGGCGGGAATCGGTCGGCGGCATCACCTCGTCACGCTGCACGAACGAAGAGACCTATCTCGTACAGAAATTGATCCGCGCGGGGTTCGGGAACAACAACGTCGATACCTGCGCGCGCGTCTGCCATTCGCCCACCGGTTATGGTCTCGGCCAGGCCTTCGGCACTTCGGCGGGTACGCAGAACTTCGACTCGGTCGAGAAGTCGGATGTGATCCTGATCATCGGCGCGAATCCGGCGTCGGCGCATCCCGTCTTTGCCTCGCGCATGAAGAAGCGTCTGCGCGAAGGCGCAAAGCTGATCGTGATCGATCCGCGCCGGACCGAGATGGTGAAGTCGGCGCATATCGAGGCGGAGTATCACCTGCCGCTGCTGCCGGGAACGAACGTCGCGGTCGTGACCGCGCTCGCGCATGTGATCGTCACCGAGAAGCTCTACGACGAAAAATTCATTCGCGAGCGTTGCGACTGGGATGAGTTTCAGCATTGGGCTGACTTTGTCTCGCTGCCGCAGAACTCGCCAGAAAATGTTGCGAAGCTCTCGAGCGTTCCGGCCGAAATGATCCGCGGCGCCGCGCGGCTCTATGCGACAGGAGGCAATGCCGCGATCTATTATGGCCTCGGCGTCACGGAGCACTCACAGGGTTCTACCGCCGTTATGGCCATCGCGAACCTTTCGATGGCGACCGGCAATATCGGCCGGGAAGGCGTCGGTGTGAATCCGCTGCGCGGCCAGAACAACGTACAGGGCTCCTGCGACATGGGTTCGTTCCCGCATGAACTGCCGGGGTACCGGCATATCGGGATCGACGAAGTGCGCGAGCTGTTCAATCGCGATTGGGGCGTCACGCTGGAGAAGGAGCCGGGACTGCGTATCCCGAACATGCTCGATGCTGCGGTCGAAGGCACCTTCAAAGGCATCTATATTCAAGGCGAGGACATTCTTCAGTCCGACCCGGATACCAAGCATGTGTCTGCAGGTCTTGAAGCGATGGAATGCGTCGTCGTGCAGGACCTATTCCTGAACGAGACCGCGCGCTTCGCGCATGTCTTCCTGCCGGGTTCGACCTTCCTCGAGAAGAACGGCACCTTCACGAATGCCGAGCGCCGGATCCAGATGGTGCGCAAGGTCATGGCACCCAAGAACGGCTACGAGGATTGGGAGATCACCGTGATGCTCTCCAATGCACTTGGCTACAAGATGGAATATTCCCATCCGTCCGAGATCATGGACGAAATCGCGCGCCTGACGCCGGGCTTCGCCAATGTTTCGTTCAAGATGCTGGAAGAGCGTGGCTCGGTGCAATGGCCCTGCAACGACAAGGCGCCGGAAGGCTCTCCGATCATGCACGTCAACGGTTTCGTGCGTGGCAAAGGCAAGTTCATCGTCACGGAATATGTCGCGACCGATGAGAAGACCGGGCCGCGGTTCCCGCTTTTGCTCACCACCGGCCGGATTCTCTCGCAGTACAATGTCGGCGCGCAGACCCGGCGCACCGAGAACTCGATGTGGCATGCGGAGGATGTGCTGGAAATCCACCCGCACGACGCCGAGCAGCGCGGCGTGCGCGAGGGTGACTGGGTGAAGCTCCAGAGCCGCGCGGGCGAAACGTCGCTGCGTGCGCAGATTACCGATCGCGTGGCGCCCGGTGTCGTCTACACCACGTTCCACCATCCGGACACGCAAGCGAACGTCATCACCACGGACTTCTCCGATTGGGCTACCAACTGTCCGGAATACAAAGTTACGGCGGTGCAGGTTTCGCCGTCCAACGGCCCGTCGCGGTGGCAAGCGGAATACGAAGAGTTCTCTCGCCAGAGCCGCCGCATCGTTCCGGAGGCCGCTGAGTGAGGATCGCACTTCCGGCGCCGTCGCAGCGCGTCGCCCGCACCGTCTGGCCCGACGGTGCGAAGGCAGGGCAAACGCATGAGCGCGCCATTCCGGAAGAAACAGCCATAGCCTTCACCTATGGCGGTTCGTCTTATGCCGTGATGATGGCGACGCCGCGCGACCTCGAGGATTTCGCGGTCGGATTCACGTTGACCGAAGGCGTTGCTGCTTCCGAAAGCGAGATTGAACATCTCGAAATCGTTCCCGAGGCATCGGGGATCGAGTTGCGCATCGTTGAATCCCGTGAGCACGCTTACGCCGAACGCCGGCGGCATCTAGCGGGGCCGACCGGTTGCGGACTATGCGGGATTGAATCGCTGACGGAAGCCGTGCGCGCGCTGCCGAGAGTTTTAGCGCAGGAGGTCTTCACGCCTGCAGAAATCATGCGGGCGGTCGCGTCGCTCCCGCCGGCGCAATCGCTGAACAACGAAACCCGGGCCGCGCATGCGGCGGC
>CAUJKG010000253.1 GCA_963205465.1 Pseudomonadota bacterium
GGATCGGCGAGGCGGAAGGAGTTGACCCAGTTCACTTCCGGGAAAAGGCGGATGACCTGACGGATCGCGAGAATGATGCCGATCAGGAGCACGCCGAGAATGATGCCGTTCAGCAGCGGATTGGCGAGGAACGCAGCATGAATCTGGCGGTAGAGAAGTACGGCGACGAGCCCGGCAAGCACCAGAAATACCAGCATCCGGAACAGAAATATCCGGGGCGAGGAAATCTTGCCGTAGCCCTCGAGTATTTCCTGCTCCCGCGTTTTCTTCGCCATTCCTCGAATCCTCGCTCGTCACGGCCCTGCGCCAAGTATGACACAGACCGCGAGTATGTAGAGTCGGGTAACGGCGGAATGACGGCGGTTAGTTTTCAGGCACTTTTGAGCGCTGCGAGCAGGGCAGACTGAATTTCGTAGTTTCCTGCTGCGACCGAGCCGTTCAGGAGCATGTTCATGTGCCCGTCGAGGTCGGTGACGAAACCGCCGGCCTCCTGCACCATCACGATACCGGCTGCGAGATCCCACGGCGAGAGATCGCGCTCCCAGAAGCCGTCGAAGCGCCCGGCTGCGGTCCATGCCATGTCGATTGCGGCAGCACCCGTGCGGCGAAGTCCGGCGACCTGCTTTTGCAGCACGCCAAGCTCGCGGCGGAAGCGCTCGTGATCGCCGCGCTCGTGATGCGGAATACCGCAGGAGATCACGGCGTCGCCGAGGTTCTTTCTCGCGGCGACACGCAGACGGCGGCTGTTCAGATAAGCACCCTGACCGCGCTCGGCGGCATAGAGTTCGTCGGTCACCGGGTTGAAGATGATGCCGGCAACAGGGATGCCGTCTTTCACGAGGCCGATCGAAATCGCGAACAGCGGAATCGAGTGCAAAAAGTTCGTGGTGCCGTCGAGCGGATCGACAATGAATTGATGCTGACCGTCGGAGCCCTTCACTTCGCCGCGCTCTTCCATGACGAAGCCGAAGCCCGGCCGCGCCTTGGACAACTCGTTGAAGATGATGTCTTCGGCGCGCTTGTCGGCGGCGGATACGAAATTCGCCGGACCTTTGAGCGAAACCTGCAGATGCTCGACTTCGTTGAAGTCACGAATGAGCGCGCGGCCCGCTTTGCGGGCCGCGGCCATCATCACCGTGATGTTGGCGGAGCGTAACGACACCGCTTACTCGGCGCGCCGCACGTAGGCGACTTCGTTGGTGTCGACGACAATTCTTTCGCCGGAGCCGATGAAGGGCGGCACCATGACACGTAAGCCGTTTTCGAGCTTCGCGGGCTTATAGGACGAAGCAGCGGTCTGCCCCTTCACCACCGGGTCGGCTTCGACGATTTCGAGCGTCACGTAATCGGGGAGCCGGATGCCGATCGCGCGTTCGTCGTGCATCTCCAGCGTGACCTGCATGCCGTCCTGCAGGAAGAGGGCGCGCTCGCCGACGAATTCTTCCGAAAGCTGAATCTGGTCGTAGGTGTCGGTATCCATGAAGACGAGGCTCTCGCCTTCCTTATAGAGATACTGGAAGTCCTTCTGCTCCAGGCGGGCACGCTCGACTTTCTCGTCGGAGCCGAAGCGGTTGTTGAGCTTGCGGCCGTCGATCAGGTTTTTCAGTTCGACCTGATTGTAGGCAGGGCCCTTGCCCGGCTTGACCGCCATGGTTTTCACCGCGGCCCAGAGCGAGTTCTGATACTCGATCACCATGCCGGGGCGGATTTCGTTGCCGTTGATTTTCATGGAATACCTTTGGAAAGCAGCGGCGCTCAACTGCCGTGCGCACGCTGTTCCGTCAAGGAAATTCGCGAGAAGGGGGCTTTTCTCGGCGCTTCAGGAGTTGTCCGGCGCGGGCTTGCTCTGGAGCCAGGCCTTCACGGTGTCCTCGGCCTTTTTCTTGTCGGCCGCACTCAGGCTGCCGAAGACGTCGTCGAGCATGGGGTCGGAGACATTCTGCATCCGCGCCATCAGGTGCCAGGCCATGGCTTCGACGGTGTTTTTCTCGATGCCGCGGCCCGCATTGAGCAGCCGCGCGAGGCGGTTCTGCGCGACCGGATTGCCCTTCAAGGCGGCGCGGCGCATGGCGAGCGCGGCATTGGCCTCGTCCTTCTCGACACCCTTGCCGTTGAAGAGAGCGATGGCGAGTTCGACGGTTGCCGGCACATGGTCGAGGCGCGAGGCGCGGCGGAGCCATTTGACCGACTCCTTCATATCCTGCGGCACGCCCTTACCTTCCTGATAGAAGATCGCGAGTGCGTGCTGGGCGTCGGCAATGTCCTTGTCTGCGGCGACGCGCATCAGTTTCGCGGCTTCGGCAAAATTCTGCGGAAAGACTTGGCCCTCGAGATAGAGCAAAGCGAGGTTATAGGCCGCGGCCGGATGTCCCTTGTCGGCGGCAATGCGGAAGAGCCTTTCCGCCTCATCCTTGTTGCGCGGAATGCCGACGCCCTGCAGGTACACCATGCCGAGCGCGAAGGTCGCGTAGATGTCGCCCGCATCGGCAGCGCGCTTGTACCAGTCGAAGGATTTCTTCTGGTCGGCCGGCACGCCGACGCCTTCGCCATAAAGTTCGCCGAGCAGCGTCATTGCGCGCGTGTCGTTGTTTTTCTCGGCGCGGATTTCGGCAAGCCGCACCGCTTCGAGAAAGTCGCCGCGCTGATAGGCGGCGAAAGGTGCATTTGCATCGCTCGCCATTGACGTGTCGATGGCCGCGCGCGGCGGTTGCGGCGGCAAGGAAATGGTTCTGACTTTCACCAGCGGAGTAGGCGTGGCCTTGGCTGGAGCGGGTTGCTGCGCTTTCGGCGCAATCGTTTCGTCCGCCGCCTGCGCCGGCAAAGAGAGCGAAAGCGACAGCGCACAGGCGATGCAGAAAAGCCGTTTCATTCCGCGGGCTCTGGCACGCGCAACAAGCCGGTGGCGCGCGCGATGGTCTCGGGTGGATTTGCCGTCTTCCAGATCGCGTCGCCGAGCGCGATGAAGTCCGCGCGCGCATCCCCGAGTTCGGTGATTTCATCGAGCGACGCGGCGTAGGCGACGCAGGGAATCTGGAAGATCTCCGCCCACCAGGACACGCGCTCGACCAGAGCGGAGAATCCGGGGCGTTTTCCGCCCGCGTCCGGTTCGCCGAACATCACGTAATCGACGCCCGACTCCGCCGCGACCATGGCGTCGTGACGGGATTGCAATCCGCCGACGCCGGCAAGCCGCCCGATCGCGAGTTTGGTTCGCGTGGTCTGCAATTCATCGAGCGAGGTGAAATGCGCGCCGTCCGCTCCGGCCGGTTCGGCGAGCGAAGGACGGTTCGCAAGCATCAGCACCGCGCCGGTTCCTTCCAGATGCGAGGCGATGATCCGTACTTCAGAGAGGGCTTTCACTTCGTCCGTAGCTGGGAGATCGAGCACGACCGCCGCGACATCGCCGACGCGGCAGGCGGCTTCCAGGAGCGGCGCGAAAGTAACCGCGTCATGCACGGCCGGGGTCATCAGCAAAAGGCGCGTGGAATTTTTCAATGCTTCGGTCACGCGAAAACTCCATCTGTGGCGACCGTTGCGGAAGAAGCGGGGGAAAATGTGACCCGCCGAATCACGAAAAGTTTAATGTAGCCGAGCCCAAAAAGAATGCACCGCGACCAAGAGGGCCGCGGTGCTTTATTCGCCGGGTTTTTGAAGCTCTCAGGCCGCTTTCTTTTCCTGCTCGCTGGACCAGCGACCGAGCGACGCAAGGCCGTTCATCTTCGCGCGGTGGGTGAAGGCAGCTTGCGCGGCTGCGACATTCGCGCTCTTGCCGGCCCAGGCTTTCTGCGGTGCGGCCTGCAAGGCGCGGCCATAGGAGAAGGTCAGCTTCCACGGCAGATTGCCGATCTTGTTCATGGCGTCGAGATGGGCGGTCGCTTCTTCGTCCGACTGGCCGCCGGAGAGGAACGCGATGCCGGGTACTGCGCCCGGCACGCAAGCCTTCAGCAGCTTCACCGTCTTCTCGGCGACTTCCTGCACGCCCGCGCGCTTGCCGGCCTTCTTGCCGGAGATCGCCATGTTGGGTTTCAGCACGATGCCTTCGAGCGGCACGCGCTGGAAGTAAAGCTGCTGGAAGGTTTCCTTCAATATCCACTCGGTGACTTCATAGCAGCGGTCGATGTCGTGATCGCCGTCCATGAGCACTTCCGGCTCGACGATCGGCACGATCTGCGCGGCCTGGCAAAGGGCCGCGTAACGCGCGAGCGCGTGCGCGTTCGTCATGATCGCGGTATGCGAGGGAATGCCCGGCGCGATGTCGATGACCGCGCGCCATTTCGCGAAGCGAGCACCCTGCTCGTAGTATTTGGGCAGCCGGTCGGCGAGCTTGTCGAGGCCGATGGTGATGAGTTCGCCGGGGCAGCCGGGAAGCGGCTTGGTGCCTTCATCGACCTTGATGCCGGGGATCGAGCCCTGGCTCTTGATGACGTCGACCAGCGGCGTGCCGTCCTTGGCCTTCTGCCAGATGGTTTCGTCGTAGAGGATGACGCCGGAGATCGACTTCATCGCGTCGGCGGAGCGGAACATCAACTCGCGATAATCGCGGCGGTTGTCTTCGGTGCTGTCCACTCCGATCGCGTCGAAGCGCTTTTTGATCGTGCCGGAAGATTCGTCGGCGGCGAGGATACCCCGGCCCGGCGCGACCATCGCTTCGGCAATCTTGTTCAACTCAGCGAGATTCATCTGCTTCTCCCTCCAAACGCGAAAATCTGTTCTTGCGTGATTACGGCTATTTTACGCGAAGCGCCTCGACGCCGGGAAGCGGCTTGCCTTCGAGCCATTCCAGGAAAGCGCCGCCCGCTGTCGATACATAGGTGAACCGGTTTGCAGCGCCGGCATGTTCGAGCGCTGCCACGGTGTCGCCGCCGCCTGCGACCGAGCGAAGCTTGCCGGCTTCAGTCAGTTCCGCGGCGGCTTCCGCGACTTCATTCGTGCCGGTGTCGAACGGCTCCATCTCGAAGGCGCCGAACGGGCCGTTCCAGACCAGCGTCTTCGAACCCGCGAGCGCAGAAATAACATGGGCGATGCTGTCGCGGCCGATGTCGAGGATCATGTCGCCGTCGCCGACTGCGCTCGTTGCCACGACTTTCGAGGGCGCATGCGCCTTGAATTCACCGGCCACCACGACATCGGACGGCAGGATGATTTCGCAGCCGCTCGACTTGGCTTTGGCGAGGATTTGGCGGGCGGTATCGAGCAGGTCCTTCTCGACCAGCGACTTGCCCACCGGCTTGCCCTGCGCGGCGAGAAACGTATTCGCCATCGCGCCGCCGATCGCGAGCTTGTCGACCTTTGCAAGCAGGTTGCCCAGCAACTCCAGCTTGGTGGAAATCTTCGCGCCGCCCGCGACCGCCATCACCGGGCGCTCCGGCTTTTCGAGTGCGGTTTCCAGTGCTTCGAGTTCGGCCTGCAAGGCGCGGCCTGCGAAGGCCGGCAGCTTGTGCGCGAGGCCCTCAGTCGAGGCATGTGCGCGGTGCGCCGCCGAGAAAGCGTCGTTCACATAGAGATCGCCGTGTTTCGCGAGTGCGGCGACGAATTCCGGATCGTTCTTTTCTTCGCCTTTGTGGAAGCGGGTGTTTTCCAGCACGAGCACTTGTCCCGGCTCTAGGATCGAAACCGCTTTCTCGGCGTCGGCTCCCATGCAGTCCGGCGCAAACAGCACCATCTTGCCGAGCGCTTCCGCCAGCACGTTGGCAAGCGGCTCAAGCGACTGGGATTTGTCGACGCCTTTCGGACGGCCGAAATGCGAGAGCAGGATGACCTTCGCGCCTTTGTCGGAAAGCTCGCGGATGGTCGGCAGCACGCGCGCGATCCGCGTCATGTCGGTGACGCGTCCTCCCTCCATCGGCACGTTGAGATCGACGCGCACGAGCACACGCTTGTTGCTGACTTCGGCCTGATCGAGCGTTCGGAAAGACGGCATCACGCAATCGCTGAAAAAGGAGACAAGAAAAAAGCGGGACTCATTTCTGAATCCCGCCTGTTTTTGAGCTTAACCGAGCTTGCCCATCGCTACCGCGGTATCGGCCATGCGGTTCGAGAAGCCCCATTCGTTGTCGTACCAGGAAAGAACGCGCACCAGCGTGCCATCCATCACCTTGGTCTGGTCGAGATGGAAGATCGACGAATGCGGATCATGGTTGAAGTCGATCGACACGTTGGGCTGGTCGGTGGTGCCGAGGATGCCCTTGAGCTGCTGGGCGCTCGCGCGCTTCACCGCTTCGTTGACTTCGTCCTTGCTCGTCGCCTTCTTCGCGATGAACTTGAAATCGACCACCGAGACGTTCGGCGTCGGCACGCGGATGGAAACGCCGTCGAGCTTGCCGTTGAGTTCGGGCAGCACGAGGCCGACGGCCTTCGCAGCGCCCGTCGAAGTCGGGATCATCGAAAGTGCCGCGGCGCGCGCGCGATAGAGGTCCTTGTGCATCGTATCAAGCGTGGGCTGGTCGCCGGTATAGGCATGAATCGTGGTCATGTAGCCTTTTTCGATGCCGATGGAGTCGTTCAGGACCTTGGCGACCGGGGCGAGGCAGTTCGTGGTGCAGGAGGCGTTGGAAACGACCTTGTGCTCCGGCGCGAGCTTGTCGTGGTTCACGCCGTAGACGACGGTGAGGTCGGCATTGTCGGCGGGTGCGGAGACGAGCACGCGCTTGGCGCCGGCAGCAAGATGTGCGGACGCCTTGTCCTTCGAGGTGAAGATGCCGGTGCATTCCAGCGCGATGTCGACGCCGAGTTCCTTGTGCGGGAGCTTCGCGGGATCGCGCTCCGCAGTCACCTTGATCGGGCCGAAGCCGACGTCGATGGTGTCGCCGGAAACTTTTACTTCACCGTTGAAGCGGCCATGCACGCTGTCGAAGCGAAACAGGTGGGCATTGGTCTCGACCGGCCCGAGGTCGTTGATCGCGACAACCTGAATGTCCTTGCGGCCATTTTCCGCGATCGCGCGCAGAACATTGCGGCCGATGCGGCCGAACCCATTGATTGCAACCCGAACAGCCATTTCTCGTCACTTCCTCTCGACGTAATCAGCGCGCGGTGTGATTTGCCGCCGCTTATGCCGGCAACGCGTTCGTTGCCGTTTCCACGATTGCCTCGGTGGTGATGCCGAAGCGCTGGTAAAGTTCCTTGTAGGGCGCGGACGCGCCGAAGCCGTTCATGCCGACGAAGTGTCCGCGCTCGCCGACGATCGCGTTCCAGCCCATGCGGATCGCCGCTTCGCAGGCGATCTTCACCGGCGCATTGCCGATGATCTTGTCGCGATAGGTTTCCGGCTGATCGAAGAAGAGGTCCATGCAGGGCACGGAGACAACCCGCGTCGGCACGCCCTGCTTTTCCAGCACGGCTTGCGCGGCAGCGCAGAGCGAAACCTCGGAGCCGGAAGCAAACAGCGAAACCTGCGCCTCGCCGCTTGCGGGGATAAGCTCATAAGCGCCCTGTTTGCAGGGATTGCCCTTCTCGTTCTTCAGGCGGAGCGTGGGCAGGTTCTGGCGCGTGAGCGCGAGTACGCTCGGGCTTTGCTGCAAGCGCAGGGCCGCGTCCCAGCACTCCGCGGTTTCGACCTGATCGGCCGGACGAAACACGTAAAGGTTAGGGATCGCGCGCAGGGCCGCGAGATGCTCGACCGGTTGATGGGTCGGGCCGTCTTCGCCAACGCCGATCGAATCATGCGTCATTACGTGAATGACGCGCGTGCCCATGAGCGCCGCGAGACGCAGCGACGGGCGGCAGTAATCCGCGAAGACAAGGAAAGTGCCGGAGAAGGGAATCACGCCGCCATGCAGCGCCATGCCGTTCATCGCGGCCGCCATGGCGTGTTCGCGGATGCCCCAATGGATGAAGTGACCGGCGAAGTTGTCGGCGGAAACCGCCTTCATCGCCTTGGTGCGCGTATTGTTCGAGCCGGTGAGGTCGGCGGAGCCGCCGATCATTTCCGG
>CAUJKG010000254.1 GCA_963205465.1 Pseudomonadota bacterium
CGCCGCCGAACGCGATCGAAATCTCTTTGATTTCGAGCAGGTTTTTCATGTCGCCGTCCTTTTGAAACGCCGGGACAGCGACGGGACGACACCCGCCGGCATCAGAATGATGCAGAGCATCATTATCATGCCGAGAACCAAGTGCTCGTAGTCATGGAAAATCGTGAGTGCCTGCGGCAGCAGCACGAGGACCGCCGCACCGAGAATCGAACCTGCAATCGAACCCATGCCGCCAAGGACGACCATGGTCATCAGCTCGACCGAGCGCAGAAAGCCGGCCGTGGAGTCGGGCGTGATGTGCCCGGTGCTCAGCGCGAGCAGCGATCCGGCAAACGACGAATAGACCGCGGAAATCACGAAGATCTTGAACTTCTGCTTCGCGATATCGACACCGACCGTTTGCGAGGCGATTTCGCTGTCGTGGATCGCGCGGAGCGCGCGGCCGGTAGAGCTCGACGCAATGTTGTAAGCGATTGCCGTTCCGATCAGGAGCGCAACGCCCGAGATCCAGTACCATTGCGTGACCGTGCGAATACGAACGCCGAGGATCACGGGACGCGCAACGCTCATTCCATCGGGACCGCCGGTCCAGGACGCCTCATTGGTAAGCAGCAAGGCGACAAGGAACCCGAAACCGAGCGTTGCCACGGCAAGATAAATGCCGCGGAGCTTGAGGATCGGCTTGCCGATGATTGCAGCGACCAGCGCAGAAATAATTGCGCCGATCCAGATCGCATAGACGCCGGGGATGCCGAAATGAGCGGGTCCAATTCCTACGGCATAGGCCCCAATTCCGACGAAGCCGGCGTGTCCGAGACTCACCTGCCCGGCGAAACCCATCAGGAGATTGAGCCCGATCGCAGCAAGCCCGAACACATAGATCAGCGTCATGACCCGCAGATAATAGTTCGACGGCAGCACGAACGGCGCAATAACGATGACGAGCGCGAGGATTAAGAGCGTCAGGATACGCGGAGAAAGTGAGCTCACGATCACACCCTCTCCCGCGCCATCGAACCGATCAGACCCTGCGGCCGCACCGCGAGCACGATCAGGATTGCGATGAAGGCGAAGGCATCCTTATAGGCCGACGAAATCAGTCCGCCGCCGAATGCTTCGACAATGCCGAGCACAAGGCCGCCGATGATCGCACCGAGCGGGCTGCCGAAGCCGCCGAGCATGGCCGCGGCGAAGCCTTTCAACGACAGGAGCGTGCCGGCGTCATAGCTCGTGAGCGTAATCGGAGCCGCGAGAATTCCCGCGACACCGCCGATGCCTGCGGAAATCACAAACGCAAGCGCAACGATCGACGTCACATTGATGCCGACGAGGGTCGCCGCGAGGCGATTTTGCGAGATCGCCAATATGCCTTTTCCGACCAGCGTGCGCCGCGTGAAGAGCGCAAGCGCAAGCACGATGACGGCGGCGCCGGCCATCACCACAAAGCTTTGCGGTTGAATCGCCGCGCCGAAAATTTTTACCGGCTCGGTGCTGAACCATGCCGGTAGCGAGTGAAAGCGCTTGTCGAACACGAGTTGCGCCGCACCCTTGAGGAAGATGGCCGCTCCCACGGTAAGCACGATCAGACCCAGCACGGAGCTATTGCGTGCCGGGTCGATCGCGAGCCGATAGAGCAGCAAGCCGGCGATTGCAGACACCAGGATCGCGATGATCCCGGCGGCCACAATCGGTACTCCTGCCGCGGCGACGAAGACGGTCGTCATGGCACCGAGCATTGCGAAATCGCCTTGTGCGAAATTCGCAACATGCGTTGAGTTGTAGATCAACGTGAAGCCCAACGCGATCAGCGCATAGATCGCGCCGACCGTGACGCCGGACGCGGCGTATTGAACCAAGTCAGAGATCAAGGCAGCACCATTTCATTCTGAAAGATGGAGTCGGTCTCTGGCTCCGGGCCCGCTTACTTGCCAGCGGTGACCGGCGTCCAGTTGCCGCCCTTGATCTCCACAATGCGGAAGCCCGCAAGGTCAAGACCCATGTGGTCGGTCGGGCTCATATTATAGATTCCGTTTACGCCGACATAGTTCTTGGTTGCTTCCAGTTCCGCACGGATCTTCGCGGGATCGCTCGACTTGGCGCGCTTGATGGCTTCGATGACCATCGTGAAGCCGTCATACATAAAGCCGCCGAAGGCCGAAACCGGCTGATTGTGCTTGGCTTCGTACTGCTTGACGTATGCAAGGACGGGAGCCCGCTGCGGATCGTTCGCCTCAAGCCGTTCGCCGACGAGAAGCGCCGGCACCGGGAGACGTGCATTTTCGGCACCGCCTTCTGCGAGCTGGATGAACTCCTTCGAGGCAACGCCGTGGCTGACATAGAGCGGCGTGGTCAGGCCCATCTGCTTGTAGTTACGGGCAAGAATTGCCGGCGACTGGCCGATACCCGGGACAACGATCGCCTGCACTTCCGTCTTGCGGCGTACGTTGGTGAGCTGCGGAGTCATGTCGGAATCGCGCGGAGCGAAGCTTTCCTCGTGCGCGATCTTGATGTTGTACTTCGGCGCAACGGCCACGCATTGATCGCGCATCGAGCGGGCAAAACCGTCGGTGCCGGAAACCAGCGCAATCGTGTTCAGCTTGCGCGCGACGATGTCGGAGAAAATCTTTTCGCAAGCCATGGTGTCGGTGTGCGGGGTTTTGAACACCCACTTCTTTACGGGCTTCACAACCTGCACGGCGCCGGCCATGGACACGAACGGAATCTCGGCATCCTCGAACGCCGGGATAACCGCCATCGTGGAGCCAGTGGTCGAACCGCCGATCATGGCGACGACCTTGTCCTGATCGATCAGGCGGCTGGCGAAGGTACGGGCCGCGTTCGCGTCGCCGCCGTCGTCGTAGAGAAAGAGCTCGATCTTGCGACCGTTGATGCCGCCGCTTGCGTTGATCTGCTCGACCATCATTTCGATCGTGCGCTTCTGCGGATCGCCAAGGAACGACGCAGGTCCGGTTACCGACAGGATCGCTCCGATCTTGATCGGCTCCTGCGCGCTGACGGTTCCGGGAAGCAATACAGCCGCTGTGGCTGCAAGCATTCCGGCAGACAGGTTCTTGAAGAATTTACGCATGGTTGGTCTCCACCCTCTGTGTATAAAAATGGCGGCGACAGACCTTCTCTGTGTCTTTACGCCGCCGGCCCTTTACGTTCTGCGGTTCTGGGTGTTCCAGAAACGCTCGAGATTGCTGATCGGCGCAGGCGAGTAATTGCGGCACTGCGCCCCATTGAAAATCTTGAGGACAATTTTCACTATGAGTGATAATTTGTCAATGTGATCCCCGGATCATTGCCAAACTCCCTTGCAGCCGTACCTCCGGCCCGCTCGCGTTGGCCTGCTCCCTCTTGCAGACCAACCACGACGCCGGTTCTTTACATTTTGCGGTTCTGTGCGTTCCAGAAGCGCTCGAGATTGCTGATCAGCGCCGGCGAGTAATGGCAATAAGCCTGCTCCCGCGCATAGACGGCCATATAAGTTCTGAAGAGATCGAGCGGCTCAAAGGCGATACGGATGGCCCGCCGATTGCTCGCCGCGCTCACGACGCCCGAAGTCGTCAGGCGCTCGATGGTGTCGTTGATCGCCTTGTCCACCTCTTCCGGCGGCACCACGAGGTCGCAGATCATGCGGCCGACGTCGCTGTCGCAATCGAGCCGGCGGTCGGCCATGATCGCCTGGCGGGTGACGCGATCGCCGACAAACCGCGGCATGCGAAGGTTCGCAATGCCGGGAACGATCCCTTCCTTGCGCGCAGGAAGCGTCATGTAGGCGTCGCTGGCGGCGATATTGTAGTCCGCCGCAAGAAGATACTGACAGCCGCCGCCGATCGCGAACTTGTCGATCGCCGTGATCCACGGCTTCTCGAGCGTATCGCCGGTCATTTCGTTGGGCGAAATATGTTCGTAGGCCATCCCGCGATACATCTTATGGATGAAGCCCAGATCGCGAATGAGGTACCACAGATAGGAAATGCGCCCGTAGTAGATGTGCGTCAGGTTGATGCCCGTGCAGAACGTGCGCTGGCCCGCGTATTTTCCGCTCTCGATCACGCCGCCGCGCAGCACGCAGATCGACGTTTCGGGATCGAGCATGGCGAGATCCACGGCGGTTTCTACGTCCGCGACCGTGGTGTCGTCCTCGGCGTTCAGATAGCGCCCGTTCTTCATCTCGACGATCGACGCCTTGCCCTGCCGATGGACCGAGGCGTGGCCGAGCATGACCTTGCCTTCCCGCTTGAGCGTGTCGAGCTTCGCCAGCGCTTCCTTCCGCGGCAGCAACATCGCGTGCACCAGGTGCAAACCACAATCGCGATTGGCGAGGATTCGATTGAAGAACAGTCCCTGATCGAGCTCGTGCCCATCCTTCTCGGACTGAATCAGCGGGTTCTCGCGGGCGATCCGCGCGGGATCGGGGCACAGGCCCGGCACCTTCGCAACGACGTCGACTGCGAGCGTTTCAACGCGCTTGAAGACACGCAGGTTGTCGGTCAGCGCGCGGTATAAAGTATCGACGTGCGCATCGAGAAATGTCTCGCGCGCGGCGCGCGCGGCCTTGAGAATCGCTTCGACCTTGGCTTGCTGCTCGGCAGTCCGGTCGCGCCGCGCCGGCATTGCGTCGATGATCGCGAAACCATCCGCCCAATACTTCGAGAAATTGGCGCAGTCTGAAGCATAGTCGCCGGAGACCTGCGGACGGTTGTTTCCGCTGTTTTCAGATACCGTCTTGACGTTGGCCGAAGACATCGCGCGCTCCATTCGAGAATTTCTATCGCTGCAGCCAACCATATTCAGTTCAAATATGAAAGCCTTTTCAGTTCATATAACGAAGTATATGATGGAATAGATGGAGACTACGGCGCAGGCGCTCTAAAGCAAAAGGCAAGAAGGGCGCGGTGCTGCTACGCGTAAATGTACGTTTTATCAATGACTTAGAAGACGGCAGCCGTTGGACGGGGCTGGCGCAGCATGATCGCGGGAGAAGCCCGCCCGCAGCAAGCGCGCAAGTTCACCGGCCCGGCTACCGGAAAGCCCAGAACAATATGTCTGCGCTGCTTCCATTGTTGAACTAAAGGAGCGAAAGCCAAGATTGAAGTCGGCAAATCCCTAACCCGGGAAATCGTGGTCGACGACGCGCGGGCAATTTCCTTCATGGGCCCTGAACTCAGGGTCTATGGCACCCCCAGCGTCCTGGCGGACATCGAGT
>CAUJKG010000255.1 GCA_963205465.1 Pseudomonadota bacterium
CGGGTCTCCTGGCTTCAAAAACAATTCAGGGGAGACACCTGTCTCCCCTGAATTCAGACCCGTCTTTTCAGTTTTGGGTCCCGCGGAGCGACAAGTGCCGGCGGGACCAAAATGATCTCGCCTATTCGGCTGCTTTCGGCATCGGTACGATGTTGACGAGGTTTCGGTCTTTCGACTTGGCCTTGAACTCGACGATGCCGTCGGTAAGCGCAAAAAGGGTATGGTCGCGGCCGACGCCGACATTGGCGCCCGCGTGAACCTTCGTGCCGCGTTGGCGCACGATGATGTTTCCGGCAAGCACGGCTTCACCGCCGAAGCGCTTCACACCGAGGCGCTTGCCAGCCGAATCGCGCCCGTTGCGCGAGGAGCCGCCTGCTTTTTTATGAGCCATCGTTAGTCTCCGAACTCTTGGTGGGGCCTATACCCCAAAATCCTGATCTAGTCTTTCACTTTCACGCCGTAAGGACCGAATGGGTCATTTTGGCGGGGCAGGCGCGCCTCATTCGGCGGCTTCTGCCTTCTTCTCGGCCTTCTTGCGCGCTGCCTTGGAAGGCTTCGCACCGTCGAGGAGAATTTCGGTCACGCGCACCAGCGCATAGTGGTTGCGATAGCCGCGCTTGCGCTTCGAATTCTGGCGGCGGCGCTTCTTGAAGGCGATGACCGTGCGGTCGTGCGTCTGCGCCAGGACTTCGGCGGCAACGCTGGCGCCTTCGACGAGCGGGGTGCCGAATTTCGGATTGTCGCCGCCATGCGCGATCACCGGAAAGGTGACGATGTCGCCGACATTGGCGTCGTGCAGGTAAACTTTCAGAGTCTGGTCGGCAACAACGCGATGCTGTTTACCGTCGGCCTTGATGACCGCGAACATAGTGACCTCTTTCTCCGGCCTCGGATCGGGCCCGGCTTTTTGCAGTCAGACCCTGATTGCAGGGCCTGCCGGGACGTCGTTCATGCGTCCTTTTTGGATTGCCGGGGTGATAGAGGCTAAAGGCCGAGGGTGTCAAGAATGGCGTGATTGTCTCGTAACACACTCAATTATCACGAGAATTTGTGCAGCCTGCGGCTGGCGGCGGGGGAAAGTTCCCACGTATTGTCGGGTTCTCGCCAATTTCGGCGGAGAGAGACACTCAATGAAGATTGCAACTTCGGCCGTGTTCGCAGCCACCCTTCTCGCCTTATCCGCCGGCGCCGCTTCGGCGCAAACATTCAATGTTGCCGCCATGCCGGATGCCGAGGCGCGCAAGACCATCGAACTTGTCGTCCGGCTCGGCATTGCCGCGCAGAACTGCCGGCCGTTCTCGATCAGCGACGCTGATGCCGCGAAGCTCAATAATTTTGCCGATGCGCTTCAGGCAAAGCTCAAACTGAACGCCGACCAGTTTGAAAAGCAGATTGAAACCCCGGCATTTAACGCCAACGAACGCGACAACGCCGGGTTCTGCAAAACCTATACGCCGCAGGTGAATGCCTTCCTGAAGCGGATTCCTTAAATCCAGGCTGGGGTTTGTGCCCACTTGCGGGCTCTCTCCGGCTCGGTACTGCGGGCGCTGGCGGTGGTGATTATTCGGGCGAATTATCGGCGAATTTAGAGGTCAGAGCCATCCGGCCTCTGGAGGTTTTACGGGCTCTATCCATAACCTTCGGCGGATGGACTTGAGCTACATCTCTATCTTCCTGATGGCGGCGCTTCTGGCGCTCATCGCCATCGCGACACTGGTGACCCGGCGAACACCGGGTCCGCCGGATCGCCGTTAGCAACAAGCCGCTCAGTTCTCTTTCTTCTCATGCCGGAGAGGGCTCTCGGGACGCTGCGGCGGACCTTTCGGAGCCTCGTCGGGCCTTTCCTGTTTTGCCTTCGGCGCAGCGTCGTCCTTCTTTTTCGGCTCGAAGCGTGGCGCGTCGTCGCGTTTCTCTTGCTTGGCTTTCGGAGCCTCGTCGGGCCTTTCCTGCTTGGCCTTCGGCGCGTCAGTCTGCGGTTGTGCCTGCCTGAAGACGCTTGGCGCATCCGGCGTGTCGCGTCGTTCGCCACGCTGGAAGCGACGCGGAGCGGGGACTTCGCTTGCGGGCGGAATGTTGCGCTCGGCCTCCTGCACAACGGCCCGGCGCGGTCTGCGTTCGCGTTGATCGCGCGGATCGATTTCATATGCACCGCGCACGCCATAAGTGCCGCGCACGACGACCGGCTCTACGCGCGAGACACGCAACGGCCGTCCGGTATAGACGGCGATGTAGGATGGCGGCACGCCAACATTTGCTGCGATGCGCGCACCACGCACGATCACGGTACGGTTCACCAATACGGTTTCCCGCACGAAGTATTCGTTGCGCTGGCGCGGCATGAGTACCTGCGCAATGCTGCGGGCGACCACGTCTCGCGCGTTGACGAATACCCAGGCGTCGGGATTTTCGTCGATGTCAGCGTAATATTCTTCCGGCGGAAGCGGCGCCCAGCCGACTTCACTGCCGCCGCGACGCCAGCTCACCCAAGCGGGTGCCCATTCGTCCCCGGGAATCCACATCCATCCGGCGTGACGATCGTTGACCCAACGGCCGTAATGGTAGGCGACCCAGCCCCATTCTTCGTCCGAATCCCAATACCAGCCCCAATCTTCAGTATAGACCCAGCGTCCCTGCGTGTAAGGCCGCCAGTCGCGCTCAACGCGTGCGGGCACCCAGACAGCGCCCCAGCGAGGATGACGTTGCCAGCGGCCATAAGGGGCTAACGCTTCGTGAAACTCGACCGAGACCTGCGTGGGCGGCATGGGACGGTGCTGCGCCACCGGAGGGGGAGGTGGCGTGCGTTGGGCCTGAACGTAATCCGGTGTGATCTGTGTGTTGTTCGGTGCCGGTTGGCGGACAGGCTCGGGCTGCGCATTCGGCGTGACGCTTGGTGTCAGCTGTGGGGCCGGGTCGGGCCGCGCGGGTGCCGACGGCTGTACCACGGTGTTCTGCGCCTGCAGGGGTTCGCTGCCGCCCGGACGCAGAACGAAGAAAGATGCTGCAGCTCCGACGGCTGCGAAAAGCAGTCCAAACACGATCATCCGGATATTCATCAAAGATCTTCCTTCCTGCGGGCACGGCGGCGAAAAAAGCGCGAACTTCTATTTCTCCCAAAAAAGCGAACAAAATGAAGGCGATGAGAGGGCTTTCGCGAGACCCATGCGGAAAAGACCGACGTCGTTACGGGAAATTTGCGAGGTTCCTTGTGCGGGCCGCGCGCCTTCGCTAAGTATCCGCCGCTCGAACAAGGCCTCGATCGACCCGGCCTTTGAAGCGCGCGGAGAGGTGCCAGAGTGGTCGATTGGGACGGTCTCGAAAACCGTTGTGCGTGCAAGCGTACCGTGGGTTCGAATCCCACCCTCTCCGCCATCTTTCTTTGCGCGCAGCCGCCATACCAGCGCCAGCACTGACGCAGGTCCATTTGTCCTGAATCAAGCGATGCCCGTTGGTCATCTGCTTAAACGGCGGCGCTGTACGGAAGTTCTTCGCCTGAAGCAGGCTTGCGCCGTGCTGCACGAGTCCCTGGCACTGGCTCGGCGCGTCATCGGGGCCGCTCGTTAATCCGCAACCGGATAGGTGATGTGAGAAATTGCTTGCGGAGGGCCGTGCGATGATCCTGACGGTGCTGACCGTCCTCGGGATGCTTCTGGCCTCGATTGGGCGATGGCCGCTCCAGGACCACGCTGCTGCTGGCATTGTCTTCCTTGCAGGGATTTCGCTTGTCTATCTGGCTGGCGGACTGCCAGCCGCGCTGCGGGCAGCCGTCGCGTTATGGAAAGAACGCGTACTCGATATCGACCTTTTGATGGTTGTTGCCGCCGTCGCGGCTGCAGCGGTGGGAGCGCCTTTCGAAGGCGCGGTTCTGCTCGCTCTTTTCAGCGTCTCGACCACTTTGGAAGCACGCGCGCTCGGTCGCGCCCGCCGCGCCGTCGAAGCCTTGATGGAGCTTCGCCCGGAGACGGCGCTTCGCAGGGAACCGGACGGCACGGTCTCGGAGATTCCAGCCGCCGATCTCGGCGTGGATGACATCATGGTGCTGCGGCCCGGAGCCCGCGTTCCGGCGGATGGCGTGATCGTCAGCGGCCGCGGCTCTTTCGATGAGGCAAATATCACGGGTGAATCGATGCCCGTTTCGAAAGAGTCCGGGGACCAGATTTTCGAAGCGACGGTGAACCTCGACGGCGTTGTCGAGGCGGCCGTGACGAAGACGGTCGCGGAAAGCACGGTCGCCCGCATGATCGAACTCGTGACACAGGCGCAGGCGGTCAAGGCGCCGTCCGAGCGGTTCAGCGCATGGTTCGGGCAACGTTACACGGTCGCGGTAATGGCCGGAGCCGTCTTTGCCTTTGCGGTCTTCTATTGGTTGGGGCGTGACTGGGAAAATGCGCTCTATCGGTCGGCGACTTTGCTGGTGGCGGCGAGCCCGTGTGCGATCGTTATCTCCGTGCCCGCCGCTATCCTCTCGGCGCTGTCGGCTGCAGCGCGTGCGGGGGTGTTGTTTAAGGGTGGCGCCGCGCTCGAAATCCTTGCGGCG
>CAUJKG010000256.1 GCA_963205465.1 Pseudomonadota bacterium
CACGGCGAACGCGGATGGCTCATTGGCATCGCCGGCCTTGTCGTAATCCTTCCGCCTCTCCTGATCGCCATCATGTGGGCCGCTCACCATCACAACACGATTGGGAAATTCCGCAGGATGTCGGCGCCGCAAGCCGATTTCGCATTTCTCGACGAAGGATTGGAGATCACGTCCGAGCTTGGAGCAGCAAAAATCCCGTGGTCGACCGTCATGGAGATTTGGGAACGGCCTGACTACTGGATGATATTCGTCGCCCCCAACCAGTT
Organism: Pseudomonadota bacterium; assembly: GCA_963205465.1. Classification (GTDB taxonomy): domain Bacteria; phylum Pseudomonadota; class Alphaproteobacteria; order Rhizobiales; family Xanthobacteraceae. The sequence goes on from CAUJKG010000256.1 coordinate 267, forward strand.
CATGACCATGCCGCTTCGCACAGTCTCCGCCACTGATCGGGATTTTCTGCGGCGCAAAGCGTCATCAGCGGTATCGCGCACGTTCTGAAGCGTCAGCGCCGGGCCTATCCCGCCAGTTCCTTGCCGCGGTTGGTCGCAGCAGCAACGGCCTCTTCGAACAGACGATCGACGCCTTGCTCGCCCATCAGAATCTTGAGCGCCGCCGCGGTGGTGCCGTTCGGCGAGGTGACGTTTTCGCGCAACTTTGAAGCCGGAAGATCGGAGCGATAGAGCAACTCGCCGGCCCCCGCGACCGTTTCGCGCGCGAGCTTCGCGGCTAACGCCGCCGGCAAGCCCACCTTTTCGCCCGCGCGTGCAAGCGTCTCCGCAAGCAGAAACACATAAGCCGGACCCGAGCCGGAAACGGCGGTCGCCGCATCCATCAGGTTCTCGTCCTCGATCCATTCCACCGGACCGGTCGAGCGCAGCAGCGCATCGGTCAAGGCACGCGCTTTTTCGTCGGCGCGGGCATTCGGCACCGCGACCGTGATGCCACGGCCAATCGCGGCCGGCGTATTCGGAATCGTACGGACCACCGCCGCCGAGGGAAAAGATTGTTCGAGGAACGAAAGCGTACGCCCCGCCATGATCGAGATTGCGACCGAACCCGCGCCCGCGACTTGCGCAAGCTGCGGCAGCACGTCGGGCGCAACCTGCGGCTTCACCGCGAGAATGAGTGCGGCAACTTCGCCCTTCGGATCCTGATTGAGCGGAATGTTGTTGGCGGTAAGCAGCGCAAGAATTTCCGGCGGCGGACCGGGATCGCGCACCGCCACCTGCGATGCCGGCAGTCCCGCCTTCAGCCAGCCTTCGAGCAGCGCGCCGCCCATCTTGCCCGCGCCTGCGAGCATGACGGTGCCTTTAAGCGCGGAGAGAGCGCTCATGACATCAAGCCTCGCCGGCCGTCTCGAACAAAGTAGCGTCCATCGCTTCACGCGCGGTCTTGCCCGCCCAGATCACGAACTGGAACGCGGGATAATAACGCTCGGCCGCACTCACGGCATTTTCCAGCAACGCTTCGCATTGTCGCCCGCTCGCCTCCGCGCCGCCGGAAAGCACGAGACCGTCGCGATACATGACGAGCCCTTCCTCCGACCACAGATCGAAGTGCCCGAGCCAGAGCTGTTCGTTCACCATGGCAAGCAGCTTGTAGATTTCCGCGCGCCGCGCTTCCGGCACCTTGAGGTCGAAGGCGCAGGCAGCATGCAGCGCTTCCAGTTCGTCCATCCACTGGAACGATACGTTGTAATCCGTATGGCGGCCTTTGATCGAAAGCGTGATTTCGGATTCGTTCGAGCGCTCGAACGACCAGTCATTGACCGCAGCCAGCCGCTCGACCAGGTCGACGGGATTTCCGCCGGGCCCTCTATCGAATTCAGCCAGAGACATTCCGCATCCTTTCTTCCGCTTCAGACCGACGCGAATCCTCGACCGCTCCCCGGCGTGGATCGCCGGAGCGTGAGCAAGCTTCCCATTGGGTCTGCCGCCGCAAGCTGCTGATTCGCCAAAGTGAATCGCAAATCAGTGAGGGCAGAAGAATCGAATTTGCCCACGCCTTCAATGGCGGCCGGGGCAATTCCCACAGTCGCAGGCAGTTGTACCCGCAATTAGCGGTGGAGAACTGTCAAACGTCCGGAGCCTGAGTCTTCAGGAGCTCCTCGAGCGCGGCGATCCGGGCCGCGAGCTTCTCGTTCTCGTCGCGGGCTTTCGCGGCCATCTCCTTGACCGCGTCATGCTCTTCGCGCGTAACCACGTCCATGCCGCGCAGAATACGCTCGGCCTGCGAGCGGACCATGGTCTCGACCTCGCGGCGAACGCCGCTTGCGACCCCCGCGGCATCATTCGCGAGCCGGGCGAACTCATCGAAAATGCGGTTGCTGGTCTGCGTCATGGTGCCCTCCTCGGGGGGTCCGTCAGAAGCCGCAACAGGCGGCCTCGCCCCTACAATGGGTATCCGGCGCTTCCGCCGCAAGGCGGCTTCTTGACTTAAGGGTAACGAGAGCGGATTCCGGAACCAGAATGTCGCTGCTCGCTCTTCCCTTCCCCATGATCGACCCGGTGCTGATTTCGGTCGGTCCGTTCTCGATCCGCTGGTATGCGCTCGCCTATGTCGGCGGCATCGTCGCCGGCTGGTGGCTCGCCCGGCGTATCGCCGCGGCAAAAGAATATTGGGGCGGCGTCTCCCCGATGCGGGCCGAAGACATCGACGACGTGATCGTCTGGGCCGCTCTCGGCATCGTGCTCGGCGGGCGGCTCGGCTATGTGCTGTTTTACAATCCGGCGTTTTACCTTTTGCACCCGAGCGAAATCTTTGTGCTCTGGCACGGCGGCATGTCGTTCCATGGCGGTTTCCTCGGCACCATTCTGGCGCTCTTGTTGTTCGCCCGCGCGCGCAGCATCCCGATGTTGTCGATGCTCGACGTCGCCGCGGTGGTGACGCCGATCGGCCTGTTCCTCGGCCGCATCGCGAATTTCATCAACAGCGAGCTCTGGGGCCGCACCGCTGCCGACGTGCCATGGGCCTTCGTGTTTCCGAACGGCGGCCCGCTGCCGCGCCATCCGAGCCAGCTTTACGAAGGCACGCTCGAAGGCATCGTGCTGTTCGCGATCCTGCTGGCGATGTGGCGCAAGGGTGCGCTGAAATATCCCGGCATGATCGGCGGCATGTTCGTATTCGGCTACGGCATCGCCCGCATCGTCTCCGAATTCTTCCGCGAGCCCGACGCGCATATCGGCTATCTCACCGGCGGCCTCACCATGGGCATGTTGCTTTCGATCCCGATGCTCGCCGTTGGCCTGGGTGCGATGTGGTTTGCAAAGCGCCGCGGCGCGATGAAATTCCAGCCGCCGAAAGCGAGCGACGCGAATGAACGCGCTTGAGCGCGAAATTCGCTCGCTGATCGAGACGCAAGGACCGCTCGACGTTTCGCGTTACATGGCGCTCTGCCTCGCTCACCCTGAATACGGCTACTACACGACACGCGATCCCTTCGGCGTCGCAGGCGACTTCACCACCGCGCCGGAAATCTCGCAGATGTTCGGCGAACTGATCGGCATCTGGTGCGCCGAAGTCTGGCGGCTCATGGGGTCGCCGTCCCGCCTCGTCCTTGTCGAAGCCGGCCCCGGACGCGGCACGCTGATGAAGGATGCGTTGCGCGCAGGCAAAGTGATGCCGGGCTTCCTCGACGCCGTCGAATTGCATCTCGTCGAAACCAGCCCGGTATTGCAGGAGATGCAGCGCGAAACGCTGAAAGGCCTATTGCCTGCGATCGCATGGCACGGCGAAGCGAAGACGCTGCCGGACGACGCGCCGATGATCGCCATCGGCAACGAATTTATCGACGCGCTTCCCGTGCATCAGTTTCAGAAGAAAGCCGGCCGCTGGCACGAACGAAAGATCGGCTTGGGTGCGGACGGCGGATTTGCCTTCGGTCTCGACCCCGCACCGCTCCTGGATTTCGAAAGGCAGCTTGCCGAACGGCTCACGCCCGCGCCCGACGGCGCGATCTTCGAACGCCGCGAACTCGCGCCACTTGCGGCAATCCTGACACGCATCGGCGCACATGGCGGCGCGGCGCTCTTAGTCGATTATGGCCATTCCGAATCCGGCTTCGGCGATACGCTGCAAGCCGTCGAAGGACATGATTATGCCGAGCCGCTTGAAAGTCCCGGCGAAGTGGATCTGACTGCGCAAGTGGACTTCGAGGCGCTTGCCAAACTTTCCTCGGATGCGGTGCGCGCCTTCGGCCCGGCCTCGCAGCGAAACTTCCTCCGCGAACTCGGAATTGAAGCGCGAAGCGAAATCCTGCAACGCAATGCGAAGCCCGAGATGAAAGACGAAATCGGCGCGGACCTGACCCGGCTGATCGGACCTGCGCCGAACATGGGCGAACTCTTCAAGGCGCTCGCCATCGCGCACCGCGATCTCGCCGCATTGCCCGGATTTGACGGCGCGAAGATCAGCGGTGGAGAATCCCGAGCATGAAAGTCGAATCTGCAACGCTCGCGAAATTACCCGGCATCCGCCACGCCTTCTTCACGCGCGAGGGCGGCGTCTCCGAAGGCATCTATGCTTCGTTGAACGGCGGCGTGGGCTCGCACGACGACTTCGCGCATGTCGCGGAGAACCGCCGCCGCATGGCGGAAGCCCTCGGCGCGGCGCATCTCATCACCTGCTATCAGATCCATTCCGCGGACGT
>CAUJKG010000257.1 GCA_963205465.1 Pseudomonadota bacterium
GCGCACGACGGAAGGATCGACGCTCACGCGATTTTCGTAGCCGCTCGCGGCGACAAGCTCGCTGATCGTGACGAGCTCCGCAATGCCTTCTTCGCCCGCGGGCGAAAGCTTCACGTTCTTTCGGATCGCCTCGACCGTATCGCGATTGGTCTTGCCCTTCGCGGAAACGAACTTCGTGATTGCGTCGATGCCGGCGGCGTCCAGTCCTGCGCCTTTGGTGAAGTCGCCGGACTCGTCCTTGCGGCCCGCGCCGAGGAGTTGCTTCACTCCTTCGATGCCGAGACGGTCGAGCTTGTCGATCGCGCGCAGCACGGTGAGCCGTTGTTCGGCGGCGATGTTCGCGGCATCCATCACGCCGTCGAGCACTTTGCGGTTGTTGACCTTGATGATGTAATCGCCGCGCGCAATGCCGAGCGCCTCTAACGTATCGGCCGCCATCATGCACATCTCGGCGTCCGCCGCGACGGTCGCGGAGCCGACGGTATCGGCGTCGAATTGCAGGAATTGGCGGAAGCGGCCCGGGCCCGGCTTCTCGTTGCGGAACACATGTCCGAAGCGATAGGAGCGATAGGGCTTCGGCAACTGATCGAAATTCGCGGCGACGTAACGCGCGAGCGGCGCGGTCAGGTCGTAGCGCAGCGACATCCACTGCTCGTCGTCGTCCTGAAACGAGAACACGCCTTCGTTCGGGCGGTCCGAGTCGGGCAGGAATTTGCCGAGCGCGTCGGTGTATTCGATTGCCGGCGTCTCGACCGCCTCGAAGCCGTAGCGCTCGTAAACGCGGCGGATCGCTTCGGTCATCTCGCGCAGCGCGCGCAACTCTTCCGGTCCCCGATCTTCGAGGCCGCGGGGTAGGCGAGGTTTGATTTTGTTTTTTTTGTCTGAGCTCATTTTATTTTTTTTTCTGTCTTTATCGGCTCGCCAGCCACACGAAGAGAAGTGCGATGGCGGCGGGCAATGCCTGCACAAAGATGATCTTCGAGGACACGCTATAGCCGCCGTAGAGCCCCGCCGCGATCACGCAGAGCAGAAAGAACACTTTGAAGTGGAAGCCGACCACTGTGCTGGACGCGAAGATGCCATAGAGCAGGCCGACCGCGAGAAAGCCATTGTAGAGGCCCTGATTGGCCGCCAGCACCGCGGAGTCTTGTGCCTTCTGCAGCGTCATGTTGAAGACGCGCAGGCCCAGAGGCTGGGTCCAGAAAAACATTTCCAGCACGAGAAAATAGGCGTGCAGCGCGGCGACGATACCGGTGAGGATATTCGCGATCAGTGCCATGGGAGCCTCGGGGACGGCGAAATGCCGTCATCGGGCGGTGTTAACGGAGCGGCGGCGGGGCGGCAAGTTTCTCCGTGTCGTCCCGGCCAAGCCAACGGGCAGCGCTGCAGATATCAGCCCTGCGACCAGCTCTGCATCTTGCGGTAGATCGTGGATGGCGCGATTTCGAGCGCGGCGGCGGCCTTCTGGGCGTTGCCGTCGAAGGCAGCGAGTGCCTCCTCGATGATGCGCTGCTCCTGCATCCAGTAAGGCGTGATCGAGGGGCTTTCCTGACGCGGGAGCGGTCCGGTATCGCGCGCGGCTTCGTGGCCCGCGCCGACCGGCAGGTCGAGCATCGCGCCGCTCACCTGCTCGCCGTCATGCAGCACCACCACGCGGCGGATCACGTTCTGCAGCTGCCGCACATTGCCCGGCCAGCGATAGGCGGCAAGCGTGGCTTCAGCATCGGCATCAAAGCCGGCGAAGCTGCGGCCTTCTTCCTCGGCAAAGCGCGCGAGGAAGGTGCGCGCGAGCAGGAGAATGTCATTGCCGCGTTCGCGCAGCGCGGGAAGCTGCATCGGCAGCACATGCAGGCGATAGAACAGGTCTTCGCGGAAACGGCCGGCTGCGACTTCCGCTTTCGGGTCGCGATTGGTCGCGCAGACGAAGCGGACATTGACCTTCATCTCCTTCGCGCCGCCGACGCGGCGGAAAGTGCCGGTCTGGATGAAGCGAAGGAGTTTGGATTGCAGCGCGAAATCCATCTCGCACACTTCGTCGAGAAAGAGCGTGCCGCCGTTGGCAAGCTCCGCGGCGCCCGCGCGATCTTCATGCGCGGAAGTGAAGGCACCCTTCACGTGACCGAAGATTTCGCTTTCCATCAGTTCCTTCGGGATCGCGCCGCAGTTCAGCGCGATGAACGGCCCGGAGTGATTGCGCGAACGGATATGCAGCGCTTCGGCGCAGACTTCCTTGCCGGTGCCGCTCTCGCCTGTGACGAAGACCGGCGCTTTGGAGGAGGCCACCCGCTCGATCTGCGCATAGACTTCTTTCATGGCAGGCGAGGCGCCAATGAAGCCTTCGAAGGATTCTGCGGTTTCGTGCGGTGGCAATTCGGCAATCGCGATGCGGGCGGATTCGTATTCGCGCATGCGCGCGAGCATCCGGCGCGCGAATTCCTTCGGCTGGAACGGCTTCACGATGAAGTCGTTGACGCCGGCGCGGATTGCTTCAACGGCGGCCGTGACCGAGCCGGTCGAAGATGTCGCGATGATCGGGCCATGGATGCCGGCTTCGCGCAGGTTCGCGACCATTTCCATGTTTGCGGAAAGTGCGCGGCGGTCGAAACTGACCACGGCCGCGGCGAAGGCAGCAGAACCTGCGGCGGCCATGCCGTCCTCGGCGCGTTCGAATTCGGCGATCTCGAGCGGCAAGGACGAGGCGCTTGCCAGTGCTTTCATCAGCACGCGGCGCGCGGCCGGATCGTGATCGATGACGAGAATGCGGGCGGATGCAGACGCAACGCTTACGCGATTTGGCTCTTGCGAGCCGATATTACCTACCATTACCGGGCGACCCCTCGACGCGGACTGGCTGCGGGCACCCGTTATCGGAAGCACCCTATTTCATTGGGAGAGAGAGTGCCAAAACAGGGTAAACAAACTCTTTTCCTGCTGCGTTTTTGCCTCATTCTTTGGGGCAGCCGGCAAAAGTACCAGCGCGAAAGCGCCGCGCCCTGCACCAGATGGCCGATCTGCTAAGGTGCACCACCCAAGGAGTAACGCCATGGCCTACGCTTACGACATCGACGCCAAACACGCCCCGAACGACCTTGAGGCGTTCTGGATTCCTTTCACCGCGAACCGCTCGTTCAAGAAGCGCCCGCGCCTCGTCACGGGTGCGAAGGATATGCACTACACCGCGGCGAACGGTCACAAGGTGTTGGATGCTGCGGCGGGCCTGTGGTGCATCAATCCCGGTCACAACCGCGGGCCGATCGTGGAAGCGATCCGCAAGCAGGCGGGCGAGATGGACTTCGCGCCGAGCTTTCAGTTTTCGCATCCGCAGGCTTTCACGCTGGCGACGCGCATTGCCGAGCTTGCGCCCGGCGATCTCGATCACGTGTTTTTCTGCAATTCCGGCTCGGAAGCGGTCGATACCG
>CAUJKG010000258.1 GCA_963205465.1 Pseudomonadota bacterium
CGCGCTTCTTGTCGTAGTGATAGGCGCCGATCGGTTTATCGCACACCTTGCCGAGCAGGCCCGCCTCTTCCATCGCTTCGAGTGCGGCGAGGTTGTGCGGCTCGACGCCCGCAATGGGCCAGCCTAACGGAATGATCCAGCGCCGCGTTTCCCGCGAGGTCACCAGCATGACTTCAAGCCCGCGCTTCTTGCTCTTCCGGTAAGGAAGTGCCGCATATTGCTGGCTGCCGGATTTTCCACCCATCAGAACAGCCCGCTCAAGAGATAGAACAGCGACGCAATGATCGCCGCCGCCGGCAGCGTGATAATCCAGGCAACCACGATATTGCTGGCGACGTTCCAACGCACGGCGGAAACTTTACGCGCGGCGCCGACACCGACAATCGCTCCGGTGATGGTGTGCGTCGTCGAAACCGGAATGCCGAGATAGGTCGCGGCAAACAGCGTGATCGCGCCGCCGGTTTCAGCGCAGCTTCCCTGCATCGGCGTCAGCCGCGTGATCTTCGAGCCCATGGTATGCACGATGCGCCAACCGCCCATCAGCGTGCCGAGCCCCATGAAGAACTGGCAACTGATAACGACCCAGAACGGCACGTAGAACTCGCTGCCGAGATGGCCGGAAGAAAACAGCAATACCGCGATGATGCCCATGGTCTTCTGCGCGTCGTTGCCGCCATGGCCGAGCGAATAGAGCGAAGCAGAGAAGAACTGCACCGTGCGAAAGGTGCCGTCGACCGCGCGCGGCGTCGCCCGCACGAAGAGCCACGACACCAGAAGCACCAGCATCAGCGCAAGGAAAAAGCCGGTCATGGGCGACAGCACGATCGCGGCCGCCGTCTTGATCAGGCCGTACCAGACGATCGCGGCACTGCCCGCCTTGGTGACGGCCGCACCGAGCAGCCCGCCGATCAGCGCATGCGAGCTGCTCGAAGGAATGCCGGCCCACCAGGTCACGACATTCCAGGTGATCGCGCCCATGAGCGCGCCGAAAATCACGCGCGCGTCCACGATGCCTGCCGATACGATGCCGGTGCCGACGGTATTGGCGACATGCAGGCCGAAGAACAGGAAGGCGATGAAATTGAAAAAGGCCGCCCACATCACCGCGTATTTCGGCCGCAGCACGCGGGTCGATACGATGGTGGCGATGGAATTGGCCGCATCGTGCAGGCCGTTCAGAAAGTCGAACAGCAGCGCGATCGCGATCAACGCGATCAGGACATGCAGACTGATACTAATGTCCATGACGCTACACGTTCCCTAGAGGTGATCGGTGACGAGCGCGCTGATTTCGTTGGCGACGTCCTCGAAGCGGTCCATCACCTTCTCGAGGTGATCGTAAACCTCACCGCCGATGATGAAATCCATCGCATTGCCGTTGCGGTGCGCGAGAAACAGCGACTTGCGCCCGGCATCGTGCAACTGGTCCGACTTCTCCTCGATCTCGATGATGCGCTCGGTCAGCCGGTGCAGCGCCGGGCTGTTCTTGCCGATCGACGAAAGCAACGGCATGGCGTCGCGGATCAGCTTGGCCGCGATCGGCGCCATGGCCGCCATCTGCTGCATCTGCGGGTCGAAACTCCTCACCTCATAAAGCGCGATCAGCTTCGCGGTCTTGTTCATCTGGTCGATGGAATCGTCCATCGCCGTGGTCAGATCCTGAATGTCGGTCCGGTCGAACGGGGTGATGAAGGTACGGCGCACGGCGGTCAGCACCTGACGGGTCACCTCGTCCGCCTCGGCCTCGCGCTCGTAGATGACCTTGCAGTAGTGCTCGACTTTCTCGCCGCCCAGGAACAGCCCTTCGAGCGCCTCCGCGCCCGCAACCACCAACTCGGCATGCTGCGAGAAGAACTCGAAGAAGCGTTCTTCCTTGGGCATCAGGGCCTGAAACCAGCTCAACATGGGCTTACTCATCTCGCGGAGAATCGGTCAGCGCAGTTTACCGGATTGTGACAATCCACAGGACGAAACCGCGCTGCTGTGCCCAGAACTTCTACGGAGCATCCGGGAAGCGGAACGCGCCGAGATCGATATGCGGCTCGCCGCAGGCCATCGCGGCCAGGGCCTCGCCGATGGCGGCGGAGTGTTTGAAACCGAGGCCCGAACAGGGCGACGCCACCAGCACATTGCGATGCGCGGGATGGCGGTCGATCACGAAACGGCTGTCGGGACGGCTGGTATAAAGGCAGACGTCCGCGCGGACGCAGGTCCGGTCGAGCCCGGGGAAATAAGGCTCCACATATTCGTCGTAGAGCGCGGCCGCTTCCGCCGCCGAAACCACGCGATCGACCCCCTCCGGCGTTACGGCGAAGTCGTATTGCTCGGTGGAAATCTTCACGCCCTCCTCCGGCGTCCCCAGCGCCGGAAAGCCGTAGGAAATCTGCGGCGCCGGCACCTGCCAGACAAAGACCGGAAAGCGGCCGGCCTGAAAATCGGAGAACCGCGCGGTTTCCTTCACGCCAAACCAGCACACGATCTGCCGCGTTACTTTCAGGCCGGGCATGAGCGCGGGATCGAGCAACTCGCCAAGCCATGGGCCGGCGCTGACGATCAGCATGCGAGCGGTATAAGTGCCGGTAGCCGTTTTCACGCGAACCGCGTCCCCCATGTCCGCGAACGACAAGGCGATTTCGTTCATGTGAAGTTCGGCGCCGTATTTTGATGCGAGCCCGAGCTGCGCCGTCACGCAGGCTTCCGGCCGCAGAAAGCCGCCGACGCGATCGAAATAGACTTCGTCGTCGTCCCGCACGTTGAACGCGGGACAGCGGGTGCGAAACGCTTTGCCGGACAGCAATTCGTAATCGATCCCTGCGGCTTTCGCCGCCGCGATCGTCACTTCCAGAAATTCCGCGTTGCCCGCTTTGGCGGCGCGCGTCTTGCCGGCGATTGCAGCAAAACCGTTCTGCGTGAAGAGATCCGCGCCGGTTTCGCGTTCGATCTCGCGCCACAGCACGTTCGAACGCAGCGCGAGCGGCGAGTATTCGACACCCTCGCCGCAGGCAACGCGCGTGATCCGCGTTTCGCCATGCGTCGAGCCGAAGCAATGCGGCGGCGCGTGGCGATCGATGCCGAGCGCTTTTCTGCCGCGCTTGGCAAGCTGATAGAGCGCAGCCGAGCCCATGGCGCCGAGCCCGATCACGATGACATCGAAATTCGCGGTCAAGGAGTGCTTTCAATTCGCTTGCGCGCGACATTCGCGCTGCCGCTAAAATTGATGCTATCTTTGGCGAATGCAATCGGAATTTCTCCTGGCGCGCCCGGCCATCGAGGCGGCCTGATGACCGCAGCGGAAACTTTTGCGACGGGCATTCATCACGTGACGCTGATGACGCGCCGCGTGCAGCAGAACGTGGACTTCTATCTCGGCTTTCTCGGCCTGCGTCTCGTGAAGCAGACCGGCGGCGGCGAAGACAGCGAGCAGCTCCACCTCTTTTATGGCGATCGGCTCGGCTCGCCGGGATCGCTGGTCAGCTTCCTGGTCTGGGAAGGCGGCGCGCAGGGCCGGATCGGCAATGGACAGGTCATCGAAATCGCGTTCGCGGTGCCGCAGGGCTCACTCGGCGAGTGGATGACCCGCGCGATCCGCGCAGGCGTGAAATTCGAGGGGCCGCTAAAGGAGTTCGGCGAGCCGGTCCTGCGGCTCAAAGACCCGGACGGAATGATCGTCAAGCTGGTCGCATCTAATTTGCACGCGACGGCACCCTGGCAAACCGATCCTGCGGCAGTGCAAAGACTGCGCTCTGTCACGATCCTCACCGAAACCCCAGATGAGACTGCGGCATTCGTGAGACGGTTCGGCTATCGCGATGGCCCTCGTGAAGGCTCGGTGCTGCGGCTTTTGTCGGATACCGACGCCATCGACGTGCGCGACGGATCCGGCTTTGTCTCCGGCGCGCAGGGAACGGGGGTCGCGGATCACGTGGCCTTTCGTGCGCCGGATGTCGCGGCCGTGAAGCGCGCGGAAGCGGAGTTCTCGAAATTGAACTCCTCACCCACGAACTTTCACGACCGGAAATATTTCATCTCGCTCTACGTGCGCGAGCCCGGGGGAACACTGTTCGAGCTTGCGACCGACGGCCCCGGCTTCCTCGTGGACGAAACTGCGGAACGTCTTGGCGAGACGCTGTTTATCCCCGAAGGGGATCGATTCCGCGAAGAGGAACTGAAAATCATGCTCCCGCAATTCTCCCGTCCGGGCGAGCCGCGCACCGCGCATCGCGAACTGGCGTTCGCGCACCGCCTGCAGGCTGCGGCGCATCCGGACGGGCATACCATGGTCCTGCTTCACGGCACCGGCGGCAACGAGACCGACCTCATGCCGCTCGCGCGCCGCATTGCGCCGAACGCGACACTCCTCGGCGTGCGCGGCCGCGCGACCGACGAGGGCATCGCGCGCTGGTTCCGCCGCTTCGACGCAACCACCTTCGATCAGGCCGATATCCGCAAAGAGGCCGAGGCTTTCGCTGCCTTCATGGTGGAGGCGATTTCCAGCTACGGCCTCGACCAGTCCCGCCTCACCTTTCTGGGGTTCTCGAACGGCGCGAATTTCGCGGCCGCGGTGATGGGACTTTTTCCCGAGACGATCTCGCGTGCCATCCTGTTGCGGCCCATGCAGGTGCTCACGGCGTTGCCGAAGGCGGACCTCACCGAGAAGCACGTGCTCACGGTGACCGGCTCGCACGACCCTTTCGCCTTCGGCGCACCGCCGCTGGAAAAGTGGTTGCGGGCCTCCGGCGCCGAAGTGGAATCGAAGATCGTCCAGGCCGGCCACGAGCTGACGCAGGAAGATAGGAAGATCGCGCACGAATGGTTCGAAGAGACTTCCGGACTCGCCGGTTGATCCAGCAGACAGAGCGTCACGCGACGCATAGCTGCTCCCGGCCACAGCAATCGGGCCATCGGTATCTTCATTTTCGACAGCGAGCGTTTCCGCTCGCATGATCCGCGCGAAAACTTGGCGCGGAATAATGTCTGAAAACATTGCTGCAGCTATTCGAAATTCGGCAGCGAAACCATTTTCGCAATAACCGAAATTAATCTTCGGCACCTATCGTCGGCGTGGCTCTCTTCTGTCGCGTATTCATGCAAAAGACGACGATCAATCTGCGGGATCATACCATTCTGGTGGCTGATGCGAGTTATCACTTCCGCCGGATCGTGCATGGCGTGCTGCGCGGCTTCGGCACCAAGTCGGTGATCGAAGCCGATCATATGGGGCCGCTGCTCACGGTGCTGGACCAGCAGCGCGTCGATCTGCTCCTGTGCGATGCGCATCTGCCGCCTCACGACGGCTTCGAAGCGACACTGAAAATCCGCCGCAGCGAACACTCCTTCTTTCGCACCATCCCGATCCTGCTCATGACCGGCGACACCCGGGAATCGCAAATCCGCAAAGCGCGCGACAGCGGCGCGAATATGGTGATCGCCAAGCCGATCGCGCCGCGCCTGCTCTATGATCATCTTACCTGGATCGCTTTTCACAGCAGACCCTTCGTGGACGCGCCGAATTACTTCGGCCCCGACCGCCGCTTCAAAATCGAAGGATATCCGAACGGGGCCGGCCGCCGCAGCACCGATAAACCGCTCGAAATCGCGCATGAGGAAGGGCCTGCACTCGAGCAGAACGAAATCGACAGTCTGTTCAACGCAGCGCGCATAGGATTGAGTCAATGAGTTCGCAAAATACCACGTCGGCAAAAATATTCCTCGCCAATACGCAGTTCGAGAAACTGGCGAAGCGGCCGGGCGGCGTATCCCGCGAAGACGCGATCAAGAGCGCATTCAGCAATATCGACCGGCTCAAGGCAGATGCGATCTTCTGGATCAGACAGGGCGTCGTGCGGCTGGACCAGGCGATTCAGGATACCTGGATCTCGGCCGACGACGCCGCACGGTTTGACTTCGCCATCACGCTCAGCGCTTCGCTGCGCGATGTCGGCGCGACGGTCGGCTTTCCTCTGCTCACCTTTGTCTGCAACAATCTCTGCGAAATCCTGGAGACCCAGAAAAGCGGCGTGAAGCTCCGCAAGGACATCATCGACGTCCACCGGATGGCCTTGATGCTTTCGGCGCAAGACAAATACCGCAAAAGCAACCTCGACGATCTGCCGATCTTCAAATCCGGTTTCGAGAAAATTCTGACGATCTTCCGCCGCGAGAGCGGGACGACAGGGCTGGAAAGCTAGAAAATCTTGTCGCTCTCGGCTGCCGCCGCGCCGATCGCCAGCACGTCATCGCACGCCGCGTGGTTCGAAACCGACGCCAGAAACAAACGCTTCAGGTGAGAGAGCGGGATCGACTGGATTGCGGCGTCTGCAATCAGCGGCCGGTCGGCGCATGAGGCAACCGCGTAGCGTTTCAGGAGTTCCCCGAGCGCCATGAATTCCTGGTTAAGCCGGTCGAAGGCCTGAAAGGCGACCACCATCTCTGGCATCGTCCGGTTACGCTCCACGACAAGATCGCTGATGCGGTCGACCGCCTCCTGCATGCCATATACGCGTTCCGCGATGATCTTCGCCGCAGTCAGAAGCAGCGGGTCGGCATCGGACTCGATACGCTTACTCATCACGCCATA
>CAUJKG010000259.1 GCA_963205465.1 Pseudomonadota bacterium
AAGCCGGCCTCGGCCGGCTTTGGAATTTTAAATGATGGGCGGCTCTAGACTTCTGACTTGCGTCAGAAATCCATCCCGCCCATGCCGCCGCCCGGCATCGCCGGGGCAGCCGCGCCACCCTTCTTCGGCAGCTCGGCGACCATCGCTTCCGTCGTGATCAGGAGCGAGGCAACCGAGGCTGCGTCCTGCAGCGCAGTGCGAACGACCTTGGTCGGATCGATAATGCCAGCCTTGAACATATCGACATATTTGCCCGACTGCGCGTCGTAGCCATAGGCATAGCTGTCGTTCTCAAGGATCTTGCCGACAATGACCGAGCCGTCATCGCCTGCGTTATGGGCAATCTGACGGGCCGGGGACTGGATCGCCTTCTTCACGATCTCGACACCGGTACGCTGGTCGTCGTTCTCCGGCTTCACGCGCGAGAGCGCCTTGACGGAGCGGAGGAGGGCAACGCCGCCACCCGGCAGCACGCCTTCTTCAACGGCCGCGCGGGTCGCGTGCATGGCATCGTCCACGCGATCCTTCTTTTCCTTCACTTCGACTTCGGTCGCGCCGCCGACGCGGATGACGGCAACGCCGCCCGCGAGCTTGGCGAGACGCTCCTGCAGCTTCTCCTTGTCGTAGTCCGAGGTGGTTTCCTCGATCTGCGCCTTGATCTGCTGCACGCGCGCTTCGATGTCGGCCTTCTTGCCAGCGCCGTTGACGATCGTGGTGTTTTCCTTGTCGATCATCACCTTCTTGGCGCGGCCGAGCATGTTGAGCTGGACGTTCTCGAGCTTGATGCCGAGATCTTCGGAGATCGCGGTGCCGCCGGTTAGGATCGCGATGTCCTGCAGCATGGCCATGCGGCGATCGCCGAAGCCCGGAGCCTTCACCGCCGCAACCTTGAGGCCGCCGCGGAGCTTGTTCACGACGAGGGTCGCGAGCGCTTCGCCTTCGACTTCTTCAGCGATGATGAGGAGCGGCTTGCCCGACTGCACGACGGCTTCCAGAACCGGGAGCAGTTCCTGGAGCGAGGAGAGCTTCTTCTCGTTGATCAGGATGTAGGGGTCTTCCATCTCAACGCGCATCTTGTCGGCGTTGGTGACGAAATAGGGGGAGATATAGCCGCGGTCGAACTGCATGCCTTCGACGACATCGAGTTCGGTTTCGAGCGACTTGGCTTCTTCAACCGTGATGACGCCCTCGTTGCCGACCTTCTTCATGGCGTTGGCGAGGAACTTGCCGATTTCGGCGTCGCCGTTCGCGGAGATGGTGCCGACCTGCGCGACTTCCTCGTTCGAGGTGATGGCCTTCGAGTTCTTCTTGAGGTCCGCGACGATGGCTTCGACCGCGAGGTCGATGCCGCGCTTCAGATCCATCGGGTTCATGCCGGCGGCGACGGACTTTGCGCCTTCCTTCACGATCGCCTGGGCGAGCACGGTCGCAGTGGTGGTGCCGTCACCGGCGAGGTCGTTGGTCTTGGAGGCGACTTCGCGCACCATCTGTGCGCCCATGTTCTCGAACTTGTCTTCCAGTTCGATTTCCTTGGCGACGGTGACGCCGTCCTTGGTGATGCGCGGCGCGCCGAACGACTTGTCGATCACGACGTTGCGGCCCTTCGGGCCCAGCGTGACCTTCACGGCATTGGCGAGAATGTCGACGCCGCGGAGCATCTTGTCCCGCGCTTCGACCGAAAATTTTACTTCTTTGGCAGCCATTGTTTTCTACTCCTGTTCCTGACGGAAGCGCGCTTACGCGGCTTTCTTCTTCGAGGCGGAACCTTCGATCACGCCAAGAACGTCGGATTCCTTCATGATGATGAGATCTTCGCCGTCGATCTTCACTTCGGTGCCGGACCACTTGCCGAACAGGATGTGGTCGCCAACCTTGATGTCGATCGGAATGAGCTTGCCGGCTTCGTCGCGGCCGCCGGAGCCGACAGCGATCACTTCGCCTTCGGCCGGCTTTTCCTTTGCGGTATCCGGAATGATGATGCCCGACTTGGTGCGCTCGTCAGCCTCGATGCGGCGGACGACGACACGGTCATGCAGCGGACGGAATTTCATAGCTAGTCCTCCAAGACCTTAGAATTATTGAGCGAATTGGATAGGCGCACAGGGAAGGCTGTCTCGCCTGAGCGCCAGATGGGGCCGGGTTTTGGGGCCTTCAAGGGCTGGAGTCAACTTTTTTGGCACTTTGGCGAACTGAGTGCCAAGGACTCGTCCAGGTTGTTAGCCGCGGAGGTGTGCGGCTGCTAGTGCTTTGATTTTAAACAAAAAATTCACTTTTCAGGCTTGTAATCAATCAGGGCAGGCAGAAACATTCGGCGTCCGTTACCGTTAAGGATGTCCAATGAATCGCGTTTCTGAAGACTTCAAGCGTCAGCTCCAAGGCTACGGGCTGACGACCGCGCAAATTCTCTACCGGCTGCCGGACCCCCCGCAGCTGCTCCAGACCTTCGTCTGGCAGGAATACGATCTCTTCCCGAAATTCCCCACACTCTCGCGTTTCCTCGATTTCTGGGCGCGGGAACTGGCCGGACCGCTCCATTCGGTCACGGTCGCGCATGCGCGGCTCATCAAGCCGTCGGAATTCCGGGCCGTGAACGGGGAGTATTTGCTGAATTAATATAACAATATAAAAGAGTGATTTATAATAAATCACACTTTTATATTGCGTTGACATATAATCAACGTTATTGTCCGTGTAATTGGCTTCCGGTGACGGAGAAGCCAAGTCACGGAGCAATTCATGTTGCGCATAATTCGTTGGGCCGCAGTCGCGGCCAGTATCCTCGCCGCCGGCACGGTGCAGGCTCAGCAAAACATCAAGGTCCGCATCGGCTACATCCCGGTCATGGGTGCGGCCCAGGTATTCGTGGCGCAGGGCGAAGGCTGGTTCAAACAGCAAGGCCTCGACGTGACGTTCACCAAGTTCGAATCCGGACCCAACCTCATTCAAGCGGTCGCTTCCGGTACTATCGATGTGTACAATGCCGGCTTCGCGCCGCTCCTGGTCGCGCGTTCGAAGGGGCAGGACGTCCGTGTGATCGCGGCTACTGTCGTCGAGGAACTGGGCATTGCCGCCGCTCCACAACTCGCGCCGTTTTTCGAGGGCAAGAGCGTCAAGGACAAGGCCGCTGCGCTGAAGGCATTTCGTGAGAAGCACGGCCGTCCGGCCAAGTTCGCAACCCAGCCGACCGGCTCAGGCCCGCATACTTCGCTTGTCTATTGGCTGCAGGAAGTCATCAAGGCCGATAAAGCCGACTACGAGATCGTCGAACTCGGCATCGACGCGACCCAGCGCGCGATCCTCACCGGCGCGGTCGAGGCAGGCTCGATCCGCGAGCCTGCGCTCGCGATCGTCCGCAAGCAGAATCCGAAGATCGTGCTGATCGCCGATGGCGCAGAAATCTTCCCGAACTTTCCGGGGGTCGTACTTGCCGTCACCGGCGACTTCGCAACGAAGAATCCGGAAGCGGTGAAGAAGCTCATCCGTCTTACGGTGCGCGCGACCGAGTTTCTTGAGAATAATCCGCAGAAGTCGGTGCCGCATCTCGGCGAAGCCTTCGGCAAAGGGCTGCTGTCGGATGAAATTCTGCTCGCTTCCTTGAAGTCGCCGCAGACACGTTTTGTCGCTGACCCGAACCGCATCACGAAATCTGCGGTCGCGCTGCAGGACTTTCAGGTCAAGATCGGCGTGCTGAAGAAAGCGGACCCGGTGGACGGCCTGTTTGCGCTCGACGTTTATCGGGCTGCTGTGGATTAAGCAGCAATCCGTCAATAGCCCCGAGTAAGAAACCATGAAAGGCCGCTATTCGCTTGCGCTTGCCGCGCTCGGTCTGGCGGCCTTTCTCTTGTTCTGGGAGGCATTGCCATATTTCGGCATCGTTCCGGCGTCATTTTTACCGCCGCCGAGTGCGTTGCCGGAAGCCTTCATGCGCGAAGTGAGGGCGGGCGTCTGGTACAGTTCGCTCATTCTCAGCCTGCGAAACTATCTGCTGGGTCTTTTGATCGGAGGTACGCTCGGAGTCGCTTTCGGCGTCGTTACCGGAATCTTCCGGCCGCTCGAAGACTCGCTGAGCTGGGTCGTTCGTATCCTGCGGCCGATACCCGGTCTCGCGTGGGTGCCGTTTGCAATTCTCTGGTTCGGCGTGAATCCTTCCGGTGCAGTGTTCATTATTGCGATTGGGGTGTTCTGGATTTCGTACTTTGCCGCACTCGGCGCGGTGCAGGCGGTTGATCGCGATCTTCTGGAACTTGCCGACGCATTCGATTTTCGCTGGTGGTTCCAGAAGCTCTACAAAGTAATTCTGCCGGCATCCGCGCCGGGTATTCTTGCAGGCTTGCGAACAGCGCTCGGGCAGGCGTGGATGGCGGTAGTCGCCGCAGAAATCTTCGGCGTGCCGGGTCTGGGATCGCGCATGATGCAGGCATCGAACCTCCTCGCATCCGACATTGTCGTCGTCTACATGGCGACGATGGCGCTTCTCTACGGTATCATCGATGCGATCTTCGTAACCGTTCAGAACTGGTTGTTGCGATGGAAGCGATAGTCGAACTCCGCAAGATCGGGCTCTCCTTCGCGCGCAACAACGAGCGCACGGAAGT
>CAUJKG010000260.1 GCA_963205465.1 Pseudomonadota bacterium
GGTTTCAGAGTTGCTTCAAAGCAGACCCATCTCATGGAGTTGACGCCGCATTTCTTCGGACATCGCGGCAACGCCTTTTTCTCCCTTGGCGAGATCTGCCGGCGCCTCATTCGCCTTGAGATAGCGCCAGCCCTGAAACGCACTGCGCGGCTTTGGGACCACGGCCACGAGTTTGGGTTCCATCACGATACGGCAGCGCTTGATCCCCTCTTTGTCGGAGAAAGGCCGCAGATCGATGAGCTTCTGACGGCAGGAGATAACACCTTTGATGACCCAATAGAGCGAGCCGCCATCGAGCAGCGCTTCCTTTTGCGTCGGCATCATGCGCGTCGTGTGAATGTGCTCGAGCGGCTGCTTCTTCTTTTTCTTTTCCGCAAGCCGTTCCTTGATCCATTCGTCGAGTTCACGAATGGATTCAACGCCGACGCAGAGCTTGATGA
Source organism: Pseudomonadota bacterium (assembly GCA_963205465.1). Lineage (GTDB taxonomy): Bacteria > Pseudomonadota > Alphaproteobacteria > Rhizobiales > Xanthobacteraceae. The sequence continues at coordinate 441 of CAUJKG010000260.1, forward strand.
GGTGCAGAGTCATGGCACCCTATTAGCGAAAGTCGAAGCATTCCGCAGCCGCCCGCTTCCGCGGCCCACAAGTTGACCATCGGCAAAGATGGGTATCTGCTCTGCGGATTACTGGAAAATATGGCGAGGAGGCAATCATGTCCGTTGCGAAAGTCATCGAACTCACTTCCGCTTCCAAGAAGAGCTTCGAGGATGCCATCCAGGTCGGAATCGCCCGCGCATCGAAAACCATCAAGGGGATCGAGAGCGTTTGGATTCAGGAACAGAAGGTGACGATCAAGAACGATAAAATTGACGAATATCGCGTGAATATGAAGGTGACCTTCATTCTGGAATAGTTTCCTTCAGCTATTTCGCCTTTACCTTCTCCGCCTCGATCAGGATCAGCTGCGCGCCCTCGCTGACCTGATCTCCCGCCGCGACCGAAAGCTCGGCGACGACACCGTCGGTTTCGGCGTCAAGCGCGTGTTCCATCTTCATCGCTTCGAGCACCATCAGGCGCTGGCCTTTGACGACCTTCTCGCCCTTGGCAATCGAAACGCTCAGCACCTTGCCGTGCATGGGCGCTGCAATCGCGCCATTGCCGCCTGCGCGGCCGAGATCCAGAGCCGAAGACTCCGCAAGCTTGACTTTGGTCTGCCGGCCGTTGCGGATCGCTACCAGCAGATCGCCGACTTCCACGATCTCGCAAGGTTCAGAAGCGGCACCCTTTACCGACGCTTTCAACGCGTCGCCTCGTTGGAAAACGCGCGCAGTCACGCGCTCGCCGTTCACAAGCACGGCAACCGGAATATCGCGCGCGCCACTGAAGTCGTAGCCGTCTTCCGCGCTCCAGGGCGAGCGCCGGACCGCAGCCGGAAGTAGCCGCAAGGCTTCGCGCTGCTTTGCCTGCTCGGCCACCATGAGCTTTTCCACGGCAGCAGCCGCAGCCGCGAAGTCCGCCTCGCCGGGCTTCGTCAGTGCTTCGAGATTACGCTCGATATAGCCGGTATCGACGGTACCCGCGCGCATCTCCGGGCTGTTCGTGAGCGCATGCAGAAATTCCACGTTACTGCGGGGACCCGAAACGATGGTTCCGCCGAGCGCTTCCGACATCCGGTCGAACGCCTGTTCGCGCGTGGCCGCGAAAGTAATCAGCTTCGCGATCATCGGATCGTAGAAAGGCGTAACTTCTCCGCCCTGCTCTACGCCGCTATCGACGCGAATGCCGTTGCCACCGGGAAAACGCAGCGCGGTCAGCCTGCCGGTCGAAGGCAGGAAACCGCGCGCGGCGTCTTCTGCGTAGATACGGGATTCCACCGCGTGCCCGTGCAGTCTGATCTGCTCTTGCGCAAGCGGGAGTTTTTCTCCGGCCGCGATCTTGAACTGCCACTGCACGAGGTCCGTGCCGGTGACGAGCTCGGTCACCGGATGCTCGACCTGCAGCCGCGTGTTCATTTCCAGAAACCAGATCGCATCCGCGCGAAGTCCCTGCGAACCATCGGCAAGAAACTCGACGGTGCCCGCACCGACGTAATTCACCGCGCGCGCGGCCTCGATCGCAGCCTGCGTGATGTGCTTGCGCACGTCATCGGGCATCCCCGGCGCAGGCGCTTCCTCGATCACCTTCTGGTGCCGCCGCTGCGCGGAGCAATCGCGCTCGAACAGATGCACGATGTTGCCATGCGTGTCGGCGAATACCTGCACTTCGATGTGCCGCGGGCTCGCGACATACTTCTCGATCAGCACATCCGGGTTGCCGAAGGCAGCTTCCGCTTCGCGCTTCGCCGCTTCCAGTGCCTGATCAAAGTCGATCTGCTTGTCGACGCGGCGCATGCCCTTGCCGCCACCGCCGGCCGCCGCCTTGATCAGGATCGGGTACCCGGTCTCGTAAGCCTTCTGCTTCAGGAATTTGGGATCCTGGATGTCGCCGTGATAGCCGGGCAACACCGGAACATTGGCCTTGGCCATCAGTGCCTTGGCCTCGCCTTTCAGGCCCATGGCGCGGATTGCCGAAGGCGGCGGGCCGACGAAAAAAATTCCAGCCGCGGCACAGGCTTCCGCGAATTCCGCCCGCTCGGACAGAAAGCCATAACCGGGGTGGATGCAATCGGCCTTGGCAGCCTTCGCGGTAGCGATGATCTTGTCGATGACGAGATAACTCTCGCGCGCCGGCGCCGGACCGATCGGATACGCCTCGTCGGCGAGTTTCACATGCAGCGCGTTACGGTCCGCGTCGGAATAGACCGCGATCGTGCGCATGCCCATCGCTTTCGCGGTACGGATTACCCGGCAGGCAATTTCGCCGCGATTGGCGATCAGGACGGATTTCAGTGGGAATGCAGCGTTGGCGTTCATTTGGAACGCCATACTAGCGCGGGTCGGCCTTCAGGCCAGCCCATGCCTGACATTTCTACGGGTTCAGCGTCCGAATAAGCCGAACGGTCCACGGTTCTGTTGCGGCGTGGCAGCCGGCGGCGGTGTGGGCGCAGGAGGTGTATCGTCGTCGTCATCGGCCGCAGGATCGGTGCCACGCGCAGTCACACGCGGCAGCCCGCCAATCGGCTCAGGCCTGCTTTTCGGGCGTACAGTTGGCGCTTGCTTCTGCTCGGCCGTGGTCGTGCGCTGCTTCCTCTTCGATTCAGCCTTTTGCTTTTGCTTGGCGGGCGGCGTGACCGCCTCCTGCTGCGGAATCGAAACCGGCGTGGAAGCCGGCGGCTCGCTCGTGTTCGCAACCGGAGCCTGCTGCGCCGGTTGTTGCGCCTCATTGGGCGCAGCCGGCAGCAACACCGGCGTCGTCGCAGTCAAACCGCTCGGCGCGTTCATCTGCACGGCCGTATTGGCGCTCGGCAATTCCTTGTCATCGACATTACCGCCGATGGTATTTACCGGCGGCATCGCCTGCATATTCGTGATGTCGAGCGCCGGGCGTATCTTGACCCAGTTCTGCTTGTGCTTGGCGAGCAGTCCTTCAAACTTCTGCGCCGTAAGATTGGCTTTGACCTTGTCGGTGTCCTTCAGAATTCGATAGCGCGTGCAGGAATCCGGAATGCACTTGTGGTCTTTCGCAAAGACATGCGCGACCAGTCCGTAGGGATCGGCTTCCAGCGATCGGCGCAGGCCCTCGAAACGCTCGAGGAAGGCAGGCTCGCGCACCGCATAAAGTGTGGCGTCATAGAGCAGCGCGACATGGTCGGCCGTGATCCCGACCGCGGCTGCGACCCGCTGCGGCTCGGCGAAGATGGCCTGCTCGCAGGCTTCATCGAGCGGTGTCGTGGCCGCGACATGCAGACAGCCCAATACCGAGCCCGGCTGATTGGACTGCGCCAGCAGTGCTGCGGCGCGATCCTCGATCGCCTTGCGCTCAAGGAGGCGCGAGCTGTCCTCGGTCTGCTTCAGGCCAAAATAGGCCGCTCCGGCGACTACGGCGACCACCGCAAGCTGGGAAAGCACGGCAATGCCGCTGCCCCCGTCGCCACGCGGCCGGAACATAAGGATGAGGAGCAAAACGAGCCCGATCCCGCCGGCAATGACTGCCCAGCCCGGCACCGCGACCGCCGCAGAGAGGTTATTGAGGTCCATTACGCCATTTACCGCATCTAGGCGCGGGCAAAGACCGCGCGAGAGCTAGAAAATAAAGACAAATTTTCCCCCGCCAAGGCTTTTTTCGTTAACGCCGCCCTGTGCCGGAGCGGCACAGTTTCTGGCTCCAGGAGGCCTCGTCAGACCGCGACGTTAGATGGCAACCTGGGTCCCGACTTCCACCACCCGCTCGGACGGAATCTGGAAATAGGTCGTCGCATCATCCGACGTGCGAGTCAGCGCGATGAACAGCTTGTCCTGCCATTGTGGCATCAGCGAGTTCTTCGCCGGTTTCAGGGTGCGGCGCGACAGGAAAAACGACGTGGACATGATGTCGAAGGTCCAGCCGAGCTTCCGCGCGATCACGAGCGCCTTGGGGACGTTCGGATTCTCCATGAAGCCGTAGCGGATCTTCACGCGGGAGAACGTCCGGCTCACTGCTTCCAGCTCTACCCGCTCGTCCAGTGGAACACGCGGCATGTCCGCGGTCTCAATGGTCAGGATCACGTTGTGGTCGTGCAGCACCTTGTAGTGCTTGAGGCTATGCAGGAGCGCCGTGGGAGCGTTTTCGGGATCGCTGGTCAGAAACACCGCGGTACCCGAGACGCGATGAATGTCTTTCTTGTCGAGATTCTTCACAAGTGCTTCCAACGGCACTTCCTGCCGGCGTGTTTTCTCGAACAGTTGCCTCGTGCCGCGCCGCCAGGTCAGCGTGATCAGCAGGATGAAGACAGCAATCGAAATCGGCGCCCAGCCACCGTCGTAGAACTTGAAAAGATTGGTGCCGAGAAAAACAGCGTCGATCATCGCGATCGGAACGAGGAGCGCAAGCACCGCGAGCCAATGCCATTTCCAGACCCGTCTGATGACCACGAAGGCCATCAACGTCGTCATCAGCATCGTGCCGGTGACCGCAATGCCATAAGCCGTCGCAAGCGCACTCGAAGTATGGAAAATGCCGACCAGCAAGACGACGCCCGCCAGCAGAAACCAGTTTATGCGCGCCATATAGATCTGGCCGTAGTGCGTCGCAGACGTGTGCCGCACCTCGAAGCGAGGCAACAGACCCAGTTGCACGGCCTGCTGCGCAAGCGAATAAGCTCCGGTGATGACGGCCTGA
>CAUJKG010000261.1 GCA_963205465.1 Pseudomonadota bacterium
CAGGCATCGCGCTGAAAAGCAAGCCCGCTTTCTCGGTGCAGTATCACCCCGAGGCTTCGCCGGGTCCGCGCGACTCGCGTTATCTGTTCGAGCGCTTCGCGGAGTTGATGAAGCAGCATAAGCGCGCGTCATAGACTATCCCTCCCCTTGCGGGGAGGGTAATTGGCGCAACCATCATCGGCGCTGGCGGAACCTAATAATTCTCCCACAGTCCCGGCGTCGCGAACTCCAGCAAATTCCCGTCCGGGTCGCGAAAGTAGATGCTTTCGCCACCCTTGGGCCATTTCACGCGCCCCTCGATCACCACGCCATGTTCGTCTAGCAGCTTCTCCCAATCGGCAAGCTCGTCGGCCGCGATGGCGAAGGCCATGTGCAACGGCCCCTTCCCGTCATGCGCTGGAATATTGCCGATCTTCATTTCCGTATTGCGGTTGGAAGCGCCGCGCTTGAAGACCAGAAACACCGAACGCCCGACCTTATAGGCGCGCATACGCTCATCCTCGAACATGACGTCGAGCATGAGCGTTCCTTCATAGAACTGGATCGCGCGCTCAATGTCGTCCACATAGACCGCCGTTTCGAGGACGCCTTCGATGGTCGGCATCAGATCCGGTCCTGTAATCCCTTCACTCCGGACTTCTCCGCGCAGTGATCGCAACAATAGAACTTTCCATCCGCCTCCAGCCCGTGGCCGATGATGCGGCAGCCGCAATGCGAACAAGACGGCGCCAGCGCCTGAATCGCGCATTCGAAACTGTCGAAGGTGAACTTCTTGCCGGAATGAACGACCTCGAAGGATTTGTCGTAGTCGTTTCCGCAGGTGTGACAGGTGGCCATTGCATACTCCTTCTGCTGAAGGAGCAACGCGACCTCAATCTCCCGGTTCCCGGCAATCTACCTTGGCGTCCGGAATTGCGACGATACGCTGGGTCTGCCAGTCGAACATCCAGGCGCCCTTGATGGCGCTCGGCGTTCCATCGCCGTCCGGCTTGAACTGGGCATAGGCGAAAACGTATTGGCCCGCGGGGGCTTCCGTTGCCGGTTTCAGGTGGCAGCCGACGGTATAGAGATCGAGGCCCTTGGGCTTTGGCGCACGGACGACCTGCACGATCTCGAACACGCTCGAATCCGTATTCGTCTTCGCGCCGGTGTCGCGCATCAGGAGGATGACGTAGTTCTTCTTGTAGCTGCCATAGTCGATGGCAAATCCGGTCTGCTCGCCTTTTTCGTTGAACAGAAGTGCACCCTGCTCGCTCTTATAGGCGGCAACATCGACATCGCGCTTGCCCAAGAGTTCGCTTTCGAACGCCTGCGCCGGCGCAACCGGGAAGAAGCCCGCGAGCGCCAACAGGGCCGGAAGCACCAGGACCGGAAGCCGCATCAGGCCATCCCTTCGTGAATCAGTGGCGCCATGCTATCCGGTCGCCCTTACCGCCGCCAATTGGTAGTCACCGCATGCGCGACTGGATTTCGTACTGGGATTCCGATCACCCGATTTACGTGAACGCGCGTCATTTCGACGTGCATTACGCAAACATCGCCGACGACATCATTCGTCTGCTGCCTGGAAAAGAAGCGCGCGTGCTGGACTATGGCTGCGGCGAGGCGCTGCATGCCGACAAGATCGCAGGCCGGTGTTCGACGCTCTATCTGTGCGAAGCGGCACCGACCGTTCGCTCTCACCTACAAGAGCGGTTCGGCAAGATCGCAAACATTGCCGTCACCTCGCCGGAACAGGTCGAGGCCATGGAGCCGGAAAGCCTTGATCTGATCGTGGCGAACTCGCTCCTGCAATATCTGAAGCGCGGCGAACTGGTCGCGCTCCTGAAAGTGTGGCGCCGGCTGCTCGCGCCGGGCGGCGCGCTCGTCATCGCCGATGTCGTCGGACCGCAACAAAGCGCGATTGCGGACGCGCTTTCGCTTCTGGATTTCGCCCGCAAGAATGGCTTTCTCACCGCGGCCATCATCGGTCTGGTGAAGACCACGCTGTCGGACTACCGCAAGATCCGCGCTGAGCTGGGGCTCACCACCTACGACGAAGCGGAGATGCTGAAGCTGCTTACCGACGCCGGCTTCGATGCCGCGCGGCTGCGCCCGAACCTCGGTCACAATCAGGGCCGCATGGCGTTCCGTGCGCAGAAGAAGGCGGCGCTGACGGATTCATAATCCTCATCCCGAGGAGCGAGTGCTTCGCACTCGAGTCTCAAAGGATGAGACGCGATTATCACCACCCGCTGCCGCCGCCTCCGCCGCCGCCCCCGCCCGATGAGCCGCCGCTGAAGCTGCTGCTGGAACTGCTCGAATCCGAAGAGCCGCTGTAGCTCGAACTCGTGCCGGGCGCTGTGGAGGATGACGCCACCACGGTCGTCAGACTCGAAGAGACCGCGCTCGTCACGTTGCCCAGATCCTGCGTTACGTCGCGATCGCCGGAATACCAACCGGAGAAAGCCGTCGCCGTGGCTGCTGCTGTGGCAGGCCCGAGCGCCGCGGCCGCAAGCACGTTCCTGAATTTCGCCGCCCAGGAAGTCTCGACGTCGAGCGCGATGGCATAAGGCAACATCCGCTCGAACAGTTCCGGCGTTTTCTCCGGCGGGTTGAAGGCTTCGAGCCTCGCGCTTTCATCCGCCGTGCTCAGATACACACGCAAGCCTTCGATATGATCCAGCGCCTTGCGGCCTTCCTTGGTCGGCGCCTGCATCCATTCGAGATAAAACGCGCAAAGCATGGTGGACGCGAAAGCGCAGATCGTCGGGATCAGTTCGAGATAGCCATCGACGCTGATTGCGACATACCAAAGCCCGAGCGCCGCCGGAAGAATGCCGAAAAGGACGCCAACGCCGATCAGGAAGCCCTTGCCCTCGCGCGAGGTGAAACCATTGTTCAGGGCAAAAGACGCAAGCAGCAGAGGCAGGATCGGAAGCAGCGTCCCAATGAAGGCGTCGGTCGCATAGCGGCTCGGGAATTGCAGCACGATCCCGGCGAGACAGAACACCGCCGCGATAAAGGTGAACAGGAGTCCCAGCCACCACTTGCCGTAGTTGTCGCGAAAATATCCATCGTAAGCGCGCTGAAGTCTCTCCTTCAGCGCCGTGTTCGCACCGCCGACGCGAATATGGTTCTCACGCTTCAGCTCGATCGACCTGTGCTTTTCCTTCGGAAAGAAATGCCGCTTGATCGCCTCTTCTTCGTCTTTGAGCGGCTTGCCGCCGTCGCGACGCTGCAGCGTGGTGACGCCGCCCTCTTCCTTGATCGTCACATGTCCTTTCACCGCCAGTTCGACGATCGCCGCGGTGAAGGTCTTGTTGTCGTAGCTGTTGTGGCGGTCGACATAGCGCATGGCGGCGGCGGACATTTCCGGCGGCGCCGCGAATAGCGGGATGATCGTGCCCTTCGCCGGATCGCGGCCATAGCGCAGCCATTGATAGAGGAAATAGAAAAACACCAACGCGAAGCCGATCACCGATAGCGAAATCGCGATGTTGTCGAAGAAGAGATAGACGGCGCGCAGATAAGCGCCCGGCGGCGACACGATGCCCTTCTGCCAGGCGATGGAGATCGTCAGCCCGTTCCGCGGCAAAAGCTGCTTTGTCGTGCGAAAGACGATGACGTTTCCGTTCTCGCCCACGATCCGCGCGTCAGTGCCCTTCTCTCCCTGCGCGCCGGTATAGAAGGCGCGCGCCTGAATCTGCGCGCCAGCAGGCAGACGGATCGTCGCGACCGCGTTTTCGATGGCGAAAGTCCAGCCGTTACCGGTCACGTTCCAGTAGAGTTCGTCGAAGTCCTGGAAGAAGCCGATCTGCCGGGTCGTGCGATACTTGATCGTGTAGGTATGCAGTCCCCGCGGCAACAGTACCGCACCGCTACCGATACGGATGCGCTTGCCGTTATCGAGATACTCGATCGCATAAGGCTCTTTCTGACCGTTGCGCTCGACCGAAAGCACATCGAAGCCGACGACGACACGTCGCCCGCCCGGCAGCACATAGCTGGTCGGAAAATCGCGTAAGATTCCGCGCCGGATTTCCAGCCGCTCCGCCTGCACCGTGATGCTTTCGGTGACGAGCAGGTCACCGTTCGGCTGCACGTCGACGTCGCTTACGAAATTTTGGATCAGTTCCGCGCAATGCGCGGCGCCCGAAAGCGCCACGCACAGAAACAGGGCAACGAGAACGCGCTGGATCATCGCGTCGAAGCGCGAACGGCGCGGCTACCAGCCACCGCCACCGCCGCCACCACCGCCGCCGCCGGAAGAACCGCTACCCGAAGAACCGCTGCTCGAGCCCGGCGCGGTCGAAGCCGAGGAGATTGCGGAAGCGACCGCACTGCCGAGATGGCTGGAAAAGCCTGCCGGATCACGGCTCCAGTCGCGCTGGCCGTGATACCAGGCGTAGCCCGCCGCTCCCGCCGCGGCTGCCGCCGCCAGCACGCCCGCGAACTTCTTGCCCCATTCGTTCTCGACATCGAGCGCGATGGCATAGGGGAGAAACTTCTCGAACAATTCCGGCGTCTTCTTCGGCGGATGCAGGGCGTTGAGGCGGTCTTCTTCGGCCACGCCGAGATACTCGCGAAAGCCCGCGATCTGGTCGCGGATATGCTGCCCTTCGCGGCTCGGGGCCTTCAGCCAGCTGAAACCGGCGAAAGCCAGCGAACCGAGGATCGCCGCGGTCAGTGCCGGTATCATCAGGTTCAGATTGATGCCGGCATTGATGTAGACGAGCCCGAGGGCGGCGATAATGCCGATGATCCACATCGCCGCCCCGCCGATCAGCGCAAAATTCGGCCGGCGGTGAGAGCTTGCGCCCGCGATGAAAATTGAAGTCCCGATCCCGCACACGATCGCGGCAATGACCACGGCGAAGATTCCTAAATCTGCCTGACCGCCGCTCTTTGTGCTACTGAGGGCATAGATGCAGACGCCGACGGCGATCACCATGAGGAAGAAGCCGAGGAACGACCAGCCGAAATTATTGTTGAACAGCTTGCCCGCGTAGAGGCCGTGCAGCTTGGTTTCGAGTGCGCTTTTGGCAGCGCCGACGACCGCATGATTTTCCTGCTTGAGTTCGACGGTCCTGCTTTGTGCAAACAACTGCCTGCGCATCTCGTCTTCGGGCTCGGAAAGCGGAAGGTTGCCCTCTTTCAGCATCACGCGGGAGGTGGATGAACTTTCCGAAAGCGTCAGATGCCCCTTCACGCCGAGATTGACGATGGCCGCCGTGAACGCGCGATTGTCGAAACTGAGCCGGTCCAGATAGCGCACCTCCGCAGGCGACATATTATTCGGTGGCGAGAACAGCGGGATGATGGTGCCGGGGGCCGGATCGCGGCCCACGCGCGACCAGGTCGAAAGATAGAATAGCCCCACGCCAAGAAGACCGATCAGCGACGCAAGGATCGGCAGGTTGTCCTGCAGGAAATAGGCGGCCTGTTGCACCCCACTCGGCGGCGCGACGATCCCCTTCTGCCAGGCGACCGCCACGGTCAGCCCTTCATAAGGTGAAAGCCGCCGCGTCGTGCGCCAGACGATACGGTTATCGCTTTGCTCCACGACGCGGGCATCCTTGCCGGTGGCACCTTGCGGCCCGGTGTAAAGCGCGTTCTGTCCGATCTGCGCGCCTTGCGGCAGCGTGACCCGCGCTTCCGCGGTGTCGATGGCGAAATTCCAGCCGTTGCCGGTCGCGTTCCAATAAAGCTCGTCGAACTTGTCGAAGAAGCCGATCTGCCGCGTGGTGCGATAACGGATCGCATAAACATGTTGCCCGCGCGGTATAATGACATCGGCGCGGCCGATGCGCGTGCGCACGCCGTTCGAATAACTTTCCGTGGTGTAATTCTCGGGTTGGCCGTTGCGCGTCACCGAGATCACATCGAAGCCGACAATGATGTTGGTGCCGTCCGAGCGGCGGCGATAGCTCGTGGGGAAGTCGCGGAAGATGCCACGGCGGAACTGGTTGCCCTCGGCCTGGATCGTGATGGTTTCGGTGACGTCGAGATCGCCGTTCTGTTGCACGCGCACATCGCTGATGAAGCTGACAATGCGCTCCTGCGCGAAAGCGGAAACCTGCGCAGCGAGAAAGACGAAGGCTGCGAGCAATAGACGGCGCATGATCATGCTCCCCGCTGGAACGAGATATTCGGGTTCGCGGCCTGCGAACGATCGTCGAGCTCGAAGAACGGCTGCTCGGAAAATCCGAACGGCTTCGCAATCAGAAGCTCGGGGAAGGACTGAATCGAGATGTTCAGGTTGCGCACCGCGCCGTTGTAGTAGCGCCGCGCGAATTGCAGCTGCTCCTCGATCTCGGAGAGCTGCTCCTGCAATTTGAGAAAATTCTCGTTGGCCTTGAGCTGCGGATAGGCTTCCGCGACCGCGATCAGCCGCCCCACCGCCGAGCCGAGCTGCTGGGTCGCCTGTGCGTTTTGCGCGACATTGCCCTGCGCCTGCGCGTCGATGCTCATAGCCCGCTTGGCGGTGACCTCTTCGAGCAGCGTGCGCTCGTGAGTCGCATAGCCTTTCACCGTCTCGACGAGGGCCGGCACGAGGTCGGTGCGGCGCTTCAACTGCACGTCGATCCCGCTCCAGGCCTCGCGCACCACGTTGCGCTGGCGCACGAGCCGGTTGAACACGATAACGATGTAAATGAGTACGGCGGCGATGACGCCGTAGGCGAGCCAGTCCCAGCGCATATGCGGGCCTTCCTTGCGATTTCAGGCGCGCAGTCTGTCGCAGGCTGGATAGCGCCTCAATGGGGACCGCAGTTTTTCGCAGTAAAATCCGCGTGCTGAGCCGGTTCCGGCCCGGGAGCGGCGGCTGCATCAAAAGCAGCCTGTGGGCGGCGCTCTTTAGGCTTCCCTTGACCCTCGAATCTGGTCTAAGACCGCGCCAGCCGCGGGCCTGCTTTCGCTACCCGAGCTTCCGCGAGGATGGAAAGGACGCGCGACCGCGCGGCCTTTTTTTGTGCCCGAAGTAGAGATGCCCAAACGCACCGACATAAAATCCATCCTGATCGTCGGCGCCGGTCCCATCGTGATCGGCCAGGCCTGCGAATTCGACTATTCCGGCACCCAGGCGTGCAAGGCCCTCAAAGAAGAGGGCTACCGGATCATTCTGGTGAACTCCAATCCGGCGACGATCATGACGGACCCGGATCTCGCCGACGCCACCTATATCGAGCCGATCACGCCCGAGATCGTGGCGAAGATCATCGAGAAGGAGCGCCCCGACGCGCTCCTGCCGACCATGGGCGGCCAGACCGCGCTCAATACCGCGCTTTCGCTGCGCAAGATGGGCGTACTCGACAAATATAACGTGGAGATGATCGGCGCGACCGCCGACGCCATCGACAAGGCCGAAGACCGCGAGCGCTTCCGCGAGGCCATGACCAAGATCGGCCTGTCCACGCCGCGCTCACACCAGATCAAGACGCTCGGTCAGGCGCTCGATGCGCTCAAAGACATCGGCCTGCCCGCGATCATCCGCCCCTCTTTCACCATGGGCGGCACCGGCGGCGGCATTGCCTATAACCGCGAGGAATTCATCGATATCGTCGAGCGCGGCATCGACGCCTCCCCGACCAGCGAAGTGCTGATCGAAGAGTCGGTGCTAGGCTGGAAAGAATACGAGATGGAGGTTGTCCGCGATAAGAAGGACAACTGCATCATCATCTGCTCGATCGAGAACCTCGATCCGATGGGCGTGCATACCGGCGACTCGATTACCGTCGCGCCGGCGCTGACGCTGACCGACAAAGAATACCAGATCATGCGCGACGCTTCCCTTGCGGTGCTGCGCGAGATCGGCGTCGAGACCGGCGGCTCCAACGTGCAGTTCGCGGTGAACCCCGAAGAC
>CAUJKG010000262.1 GCA_963205465.1 Pseudomonadota bacterium
CAAAAGTGCGCGAGCGGCTCGGCTCGGTGAAGTCGGAGAAAGCGGTAAGCCTGATCGCGATCCACGCGCACGGCATTCCCAATCAGTTTCCAAATTCCGCTCTTGAAGAAGCGGAACACGCGAAAGCCGCCACACTCGAAGGCCGCGAAGACTGGCGCTCGCTCGCGCTCGTCACCATCGATCCACCCGACGCGAAAGATCACGACGACGCCGTGCACGCGGCCCGCGACGACAATCCTGAGAACTCCGGCGGCTTCGTGCTTACTGTCGCGATTGCGGACGTGGCGCATTACGTGACGCCCGACTCCGCGCTGGATCGCGAGGCGCTCGTCCGTGGCAACTCGGTCTATGTCCCCGACCGCGACGTGCCGATGTTGCCCGAGCGCATTTCGAACGATCTGTGTTCGCTGCGGCCGAACCAAGATCGTGCTGCCATGGCAGTCCGCATGATCGTGGATGCGAACGGCCGCAAGCAACACCATTCGTTTCATCGTGTACTGATGCGCTCACAGGCGAAGCTCTCCTACCAGCAGGCGCAGGCCGCCATCGACGGCAAGCCCGACGAGACGACAGCGCCGCTTCTAAAGAACGTGCTGGAGCCGCTCTGGGCCGCCTATCGCGCGCTTGCGAAAGCGCGGGATGCGCGTGAGCCCTTGGCTCTCGACATTCCCGAACGCAAACTCGTTCTCAATCCGGACGGCACGCTCAATCGCGTGACGACGCCCGAACGGCTCGACGCGCATCGGCTGATCGAAGAATTCATGATCCTGGCAAATGTCGCCGCCGCCGAAACCGCCGAAGCCAAGCGCACGCCGATCGTCTATCGCGTGCACGATGGCCCCTCTATGGAAAAGGCCGCGGCCCTGCGGGACTTCCTACAGACCATCGGCATCTCGCTGCCGAAGTCGGATGCGCTGCGCCCCGCCCTCTTCAACAGCGTGCTCGCACGCGTGAAGAACACCGAATACGAGCGCCTGGTGAACGAGGTCGTGTTGCGCTCGCAGGCCCAGGCCGAATATTCGGCGAACAATTACGGCCATTTCGGCCTGACGCTCCGCCGCTACGCACATTTCACCTCGCCGATCCGCCGCTATGCCGACCTGATCGTGCATCGCTCCCTGATCCGCGCGCTGAACCTCGGCGAGGACGGCCTGCCCAACGGCACGACACCAGAAAGTCTCGAGGAGATCGCGGCGCGTATTTCGGCAGCCGAACGGCGCGCCATGGCTGCCGAGCGCGAGACAGTCGACCGCCTGATCGCCCATTACATGGCCGATCGCGTGGGTGCGCACTTCCGCGGCGTGGTTGCAGGTGTCACCCGCGCCGGGCTCTTCGTGAAGCTCGACGGGATCGGCGCCGACGGTTTCATCCCGGCCCGCACCATCGGAAACGAGTTCTTTGCCTATCACGAAGCCTTGCAAGCGCTGGTCGGCGACCGCTCCGGAGAAGCCTACCGGCTCGGCGACATCGTCGAAGTCAAGCTCGTGGAAGCGGTTCCGGTCGCCGGCGCGCTCCGTTTCGAGTTGCTTTCCGAAGGCCGCTACGACCTCAAAACCACACAAAAATCCCGTACTCCACGGCCGCATGGCCCGCGCGGGAGACATGCGCCAGCAGAGCGGCAAAACGCCCCGAAGCGTGGCAAATACGGGCGCCCAGGATCAAATAAAGTGCCAGATAAGGGCGGCAAACGCAGCAAAACGGGCGGCAAAGGAAAAGGCAAACGGCGATGAACGAAGTGCGGGAGCGGCGCGATCTCGGCCAGGCAGTGAAGCGCGGCATTCTCGGCCGGTGCCCGAACTGCGGCCAGGGCCGCTTGTTCGGTAAATTTTTGAAAGTCGTGGACGAATGCTCGGTTTGCCACGAAAAGTTCAAGCACCACCGCGCCGATGACGCTCCCGCTTACGTCGTCATCCTGATCGTCGGCCACATCATTGTTCCGCTCGCGCTGCTGGTCGAAAAGCTCTACCAGCCGCCGCACTGGCTTGCCTTCTCGATCTGGCTGCCGCTGACGCTGCTGATGTCGCTTGTCCTGCTGCAGCCAGTGAAGGGCATGATCGTGGCGTGGCAATGGGCACAGCGCATGCACGGCTTCGATCCGAACCATGTCGACGAAATCGAACTCATGAAAGACGCACGATGAACAAGCCCGATCGTGGCGAACGCTGGAACCCGCCCGAGAGCGTCAAGCTCGGGCCGAATACGGGTCGGTCGTTGCAACCCAAAGACTCGGCGACCCTCATCATTGTCGATCGTTCCGGCAAGCAGCCGCGCGTGCTATTCGGAAAGCGGAACGAGAGCCAGGCCTTCATGCCGGGCAAATACGTGTTTCCCGGCGGCCGTCTTGACGCCGCCGACCGGCAGATAAAGCCGCTCGATGAACTCGGTGAAGTCTGTATGCGCAGGCTGGGCATGGGCGTTCAGAAGTGGACGCCGAGCCGTGGCCGCGCGCTAGCGCTTGCCGCGATCCGCGAGACGGCAGAGGAGACAGGTCTTCTGATCGGCAAAAAATCCTCGGACCGTGTCACCTCGAAAGCGGAGGCATGGTCCCCCTTCGTCAACAAGCAGATTCGCCCATCGCTTTCGGGACTGACCTTCGTGGCGCGTGCGATCACGCCACCGAAGCGCGCGCGCCGCTTCGATTCCCGCTTCTTTCTCGCAGACCGGGAATGCGTCGGCGACGAGATCGGTGGAATCGTGGGCCCGGACACCGAACTCGTCTCGCTCGACTGGCTCAGCTTCGACGACGCCCTGGAAGCGGACTTGCCGAACATCACCAAGGTTGTGGTGCGGGAAGTCGCCGATCGGGTCAAAACCGGCGAAATGAGCCGGCCCGCATCGTTTTTCCGCTTCCGCCAGGGAAAATTCTGGCGCGGGGAACTGGACTAGCTCCCTTGCCTTGACTTACCGGCGGCGGCCGCTAGGTTGCCGCCAAATTCGGGCCCAGGAAAGCTTTCTAAGGCCCCCTACTTTCAGGACACTCCCTATGGCCAAGGCTGTAACCCTCAAGATCAAGCTCGTCTCGACAGCCGATACCGGCTTCTATTACGTGACGAAGAAGAACTCGCGCACGATGACCGAGAAGATGGTCAAGAAAAAGTACGACCCGGTCGCGAAGAAGCACGTCGAGTTCAAGGAAGCGAAGATCAAGTAATTCGCGCCGGGATACCACCCGCGAAAAACAAAGAAGGCGCCCTTTCGGGCGCCTTTTTCAGTTCTGGAGCAGTCTGGAGCCGGGTTCTGGTTGGAACCCGGCTCGGAATTAGGTGGCCGACAGGGAAAGAAAGAGGAGGCCTCTCGTCTCACGCCTGCCGGCCGAACCCCACGGACCCAGGAGATGCGGCGGACCTGAGCACTCCGTAGGGTTAGCTGAAAGTAAAAACGTGATCTGAACCTAGCGTGCCCACCGCCGAAGGCAACGACAATTCAAAGGCTTGGGCACCGAATCGCGCGGTTGGCTTAAAGGATAACCTTACCGGGGAACCCCGTTAAGCATGCAATCCCTTGCGGACGCTCAGGCAGCGTCGGCGACGACCCGGTTGCGCCCGTCCCGCTTCGCCCGATACAGCGCGTCGTCGGCCCGTTTCAGGATCATGGCAGCGGTGTCTTCGGGGACCGACCGGGCGGCAATTCCGATGGAAATCGTGACCTCGATCTGCCGCTGGCCGTTCTGGATCGGAAACAGGTCGCCTGCGACCCGGCGCCGGATGCGCTCAGCCACCATGGTGGCCACCCCGATATCGGTATCTGGCATCACCACCACAAACTCCTCCCCGCCATACCGGCAGGCAAGGTCGATTCCGCGAATGCAGGTGCGCAGACGATCCGAGAAGTCGCGAAGCACGTCGTCGCCCGCATCGTGCCCCCAGGTGTCGTTGATCGCCTTGAAGTAGTCGATGTCGAGCAGCAGCACCGAAAGCGATTTGCCGCGCGCCGCCGAACGATCGACCAGCGTACCGACATGGCTTTCCATATAGCGGCGATTGTAAAGCCCGGTCAGCGCATCGGTGACGGCAAGCTCCATCGAGGTCTGCACGCTTTCGCGTAACTGACCGGTATAACGCTTGCGCTTGATCTGGCTGCGAACGCGCGCGACCAGCTCATTCTTATCGATCGGCCTCACGATATAATCATTCGCACCGAGATCGAGCCCGCGCAGGAGACGAGCCTGATCTCCCGGCTCCGTCATCAGCAGAACGGGAAGATGCCGGGTGCGTTCGAGCGAGCGGACCTGCCCGCACAGGCGAAGTGCGTCAAATTCCTGGAGATCGAGATTCAGCAGCAGAAGATCGTACTTGCCTTCAGCGAGACGAAACAGCGCTTCCTGCGGATTGCTCTCGAGATCAACCATATGCTTGCCGGCAAGCGCGTCGTGAATGCGCTCGGCCGAAGAAGCTCGATCTTCCACGAGCAGGATCTTGCCGCCCTCCCCCGACTCGCTGACCATATCCGCCACAGCAGTAGTGACGCCGATTTCGTGCGACGTCACCGCGCGCATGCGCAATTCGTCGATCACCATCTTCAGGCGAGACAGCGAGCGCACGCGCGTGATCAACGCGAGATCGTTGACGGGCTTGGTCAGAAAATCGTCGGCGCCGGCTTCGAGTCCGCGCACGCGATCGGACGGCTGGTCGAGCGCCGTCACCATCACGATCGGAATATGCATCGTCGCCGGCGAACTCTTCAGACGCCGAGCCGCCTCGAATCCGTCCATTCCCGGCATCATCACGTCGAGCAGGATGATGTCGCAAAGGCCACGCTCGGCAATGTCGATTGCCTCCGCACCACTGGTCGCGGTCACGACCTCGAAATATTCGGCCGAAAGCCGCACCTCGAGCAGTTTCAGGTTGGCAGGAACGTCGTCGACAATCAGAACTCGGGCACTCATTCCGGATCAATCCTTTGCGAAATGGCGCACGGTTTCGAGAAACTTCGAGACCGAGATCGGCTTGGAGAGGTAAGCCTCGCAGCCGCCCTCGCGAATGCGCTCCTCGTCCCCCTTCATCGCGAAGGCGGTCACGGCAACAACGGGGATCGATCGCAACTCCTCGTCTTCCTTCAGCCACTTCGTGACTTCGAGGCCGGACACCTCGGGAAGCTGGATATCCATAATGATGAGATCGGGTCTGTGCTTGCGCGCGAGATCCAGCGCCTCGATTCCATTACGGGTTTCGATGGTTTGGTATCCATGCGCCTCAAGCAGATCGTGGAAGAGCTTCATATTGAGCTCGTTGTCTTCCACGATCAGGACAGTCTTGGCCATCCCGTCTTTCCCCGTCCACGCAAGCCTGCCGTCCTGGCACGCTGCAAAACCACACATCCCCGAATCGCTCGCCGACGTCCGATGATCGCCGAAACCGTGCAAATTCGTTAAACGCCGCCCCTGCGGCGGAAAATGATCAGGCGTTCCGCGCTTGCCGGCATCTGGACGCTTCTTCCGGCATCCTGCATGCAGGGTAAAAGCCAATGGTTACGGAAGTGAAAATGGTTCCAGGACGCGGGAAATCGTCGTTAACGAAACAGGAAGCCGAGCTGATCGGCATCGCCGGTCTTTCCTACCTCGCAGCCGACCCCGAACGCCTCGGCCGCTTCCTTGCGGTTACCGGCCTCGGGCCCGAAAACGTCCGGGCGGCCGCACGCGATCCCGGCTTCCTGCCCGCGCTGCTCGATTATCTGCTCGCCAACGAAAACGACCTTGTCGCCTTTGCGCAGGAGATGAACATTGCTCCCGCGCGGGTCGGCGCGGCGCGCGACGTGCTCGCCCCGCCGATCATACTTTAGCGCTTGCGCGCCGGCACGTTGCAGGGTTTCACCGGCAACAGCTCCACACTCTGGAGATTGCCCTTCAGCGCGAAGTTTCCATAGTTCAGCCGCAACGCGCTCGAAACGCCGTTCTCATAGAGGTCGAAAGCCAGCGTATAGGCTGGAACGCGGTCGGCTTTGCCTACTTCGAAATAGCTGGTAACCACCGGATAGCGCTTCAAGCCTTTGAGCGCCGGCGAACGCAGTTGATCGCTTTCATTCGGCAATATCGCGGCGCCGATCACCGTCAAGGTTTCGTAAATTTTCCGGCCGTCGGGCGAACCATCATAGATATTCGCGCTGAGCAGCTTTTCACCCCGCTCCGCCGCCAAGAGCATGGCGCGCGTGTGCTGGGTCGGAAGAAAGATTTTTCCAGGAAGCACGAAGCTTGCCGGCTTCGGCTTATTGACCCGGACTGCAAGCAAGTTGTTCTTTTGCCGGACCACGGTGCCGGTCACGTCTTCGCGTATCTGCCGGTTGACATAATTCTGCGTCTTGAAACGATAGCTGGTCGAGGCGGCGTTCTCCCAACTCTCGCTGCGCAGATCGCTGACCGTCACCTGCCCTTCGCCGGTATCGAGTGCGGTAACCTGCCGGAGTTTGATCGTATAGCCTTCGCAGGCGGTGCCGGTGAGTTGAAACGCGATCCGGCCGCGCGCCTTGTCGACCTGCGTGCTAGGCCGTTCAGGGTCGAGCACCAGATCGTAGATCGCGCGGTGAGCGGTCAGCGCGGCAGCCGAAACCATGCAGGTCGAACCCGCAAGCAGAAGAACGACGATAGCGCTGACGCGACGAAACATTCCGGTCTCCGGCTGGATGCGCCTTGCACCTTACAGTGGGTTCCGCCAAGACTGAGGCGAAAGCGCGAAAGGAACGCTATGGCTAGCGAAATCGAACTGCGATTGCAAAAGCTCGGCATCGAACTCCCCAAGCCGGCTGCGCCGGTGGCGAACTACGTGGGTGCCGTGGTCGCGGGAAGCCTGCTTGTCGTTTCCGGCCAGCTTCCGCTCGGCCCCGAAGGCATCGCCATAAAGGGAAAACTGGGCGACGGCGTTTCGGAAGCACAAGGCAAGGAAGCCGCCCGCCTCTGCGCGATCAATGTTCTCGCGCAAGCAAGGGCGGCGCTGGGCGATCTGTCGCGGATCAGGCGCTGCATACGCCTCGGTGGCTTCGTAAATGCGGTTCCCGACTATCAAGCCATCCCACAGATCATCAACGGGGCCTCCGACCTGATGGTTGAAGTGCTTGGCGACGCCGGACGTCATGCCCGTTACGCCGTTGGCGTCGCGCAGCTTCCACTTGATGTTCCGGTTGAAGTCGAAGCCATGTTCGAGATCACCGGATGACGCTCGATTGGCTGACGGCCCGGCCGGTCGCACATCGCGGCCTGCACGGAAATGGAATTATCGAGAACTCGCTTTCGGCGGCGGCAGCGGCACTCACGGCCAATTACGCGATTGAAGTCGACCTCCAGCTCAGCACCGATGGCGAAATCGTCGTCTTCCACGACGAGACGCTCGACCGGCTGACGGCCGAGAAAGGGGAAGTCGCGGCGCGCACCATCGCCGAGCTTCAATCCATCAAGTTCAATAACTCCGACGACACGATCCCTTCGCTTGCCGATCTGCTTCAGCTCGTGAACGGCAAGGTTCCTCTTGTGCTGGAACTGAAGAGCCCGTGGAACGGTAGCGTTACTTTAGTTCATAAAGTTGCTGATGCACTGGCAAACTATCAAGGCCCGGTGGCGGTCATGTCTTTCGACCCTGACCTTGTAGTTGAACTGAAACGCTACGCCCCCACCCTTCCACGCGGCATTGTCGCCGAACGGCGGTATCTTCACCCGCACTGGAAATTCCTGAGCCCTGCGCGAAAGCAATATCTCGGACTGCTCCTGCATCTGTTCCGCACGAGACCGCATTTCGTGGCCTATGCCCAGTTCGACCTGCCTGCGGTCGCACCGCAAATCGCACGCAAGATCTTCGGGATGCCCCTTTTGACGTGGACTGTCCGCGTCGAGCGCGAACGCCAACGCGTTGCCGGCATCGCCGACCAGATCATTTTTGAGCATATCAGGCCCTAGCGCATAATCCCGAAAAGTGTGAAGCGGTTTTCGGAAAAGATCATGCGCAAACAAAGAGCTAAAGCAGGATGACGATTCAAAAAAGCCATCCTGCTTTAACGACGCCATTGAGCCGCCGCAGAGATGGGCGACAATCGAAGCAATGAGCCAATCCCCGAAATTTCAGGTGCGTGTCGAGCGGTCGATCCAATCGATTGACAAAAGCACTTGGGATTCTTGCGCCAAGGGCTTTCGTGAACTTCCTGAATCAAAATCTGAAGCGCCGAAATCGACTTCTCAGGCACTTGAATCGGGACTTGAAGACGCCTTCGCAGATTCCAGTAACCCTTTTATTTTACACGATTTTCTAGCTTCTCTCGAAACCTCGAAATCGGTCGGCGGAAGAAGCGGCTGGCTGCCGCAACATCTCATCGTTGAAGACGATCGCGGTGAAATTCATGCGGTCGCGCCCTGTTATCTGAAGTCACACAGCCAGGGCGAATATGTCTTCGACCACGGCTGGGCCGACGCCTATGAACGCGCGGGCGGAAGCTATTATCCGAAGCTTCAGGTAGCGGTGCCCTTTACGCCAGTCACCGGCCCTCGCCTGCTCGTCAAGGCAGGCGCGCATGCCGACGCCGCACGCAACGCGCTGGTCGCGGGCATGGTCGAACTTTGCAAGATGCGTGAGGCTTCCTCCGTCCATGTAACCTTCGCGCAGAAGAGCGAATGGAATTTTCTGACCGAAGCCGGCATGCTGGCACGCACCGACCGGCAATTTCACTGGCACAATCAGGGTTACGCAAATTTCGACGACTTTCTCGCAGCCTTGTCATCGAACAAGCGAAAGACGATCCGGCGTGAGCGGCGCAATGCGCTGGAGAGCGGCATCGAGATCGTCCGGCTCACCGGAAACGGCTTGACCGAGTCCGTCTGGGATTCTTTCTTCGCGTTCTATATGGACACCGGCTCGCGCAAATGGGGCCGCCCTTATCTCACCCGCGATTTCTTTTCGCATGTCAGCGCGGCGATGGCCGACCGCATTCTTCTGGTTATGGCCAAACGCAACGGGCACTATATCGCGGGCGCACTGAACTTCATCGGACAGGAAACACTTTATGGCCGCAACTGGGGCGCTATCGAGCATCATCCCTTTCTGCATTTCGAAGTCTGTTATTATCAGGCGATCGAATACGCCGTCGAACACGGACTGAAATCTGTTGAGGCGGGTGCGCAGGGAGAGCACAAGCTCCTGCGAGGCTACGTTCCAGTACCCACCTATTCATCACACTATATCGTGCATCCCGGCCTTCGCCGTGCGGTCGGCGACTATCTCCAGCAGGAACGCGAATACGTCGAAGCCGAACGCGAACAGCTGGCCGAAGCCGCTCCCTATCGGCGCACCGCAACTTGACTGCGCCCAGCAGCGCTGCAATCTGAACGAAGACACGAGGGGCGAGAACCATGGCCGATTACGACAACAACAACATCTTCGCGAAGATCCTGCGCGGCGAGCTTCCGGCCAATAAGGTCTACGAAGACGAACACACGCTTGCGTTCCTCGACATCATGCCGCGCGCGCCCGGACACACGCTCATCATCCCCAAAAAGCCCGCGCGCAATCTGCTCGACGTCGATCCAGAGTCGCTCGCGCATGTCATCAAGACGGCGAAGAAGATCGCCATTGCCGGGAAGAAAGCGTTCAACGCCGACGGCATCACCATGCAGCAGTTCAACGAAGCTGCCGGCGGCCAGGTCGTGTTTCACCTGCATGTGCACATCATTCCACGGCACAAGGATGTGCCGATGAAACCCGCCGCAAGCATGATGGAAAAGCCCGAGGTTCTCGCCGAGCATGCGCAGCTTCTCAAAGCCGCGCTCGCCTAACGAAACAGCACGGCCCCACCCACGATAGCGATCTCGGCCGTGATGATGCCGGCCAGCACCGAGCGCCGGAACAGGAAGTAAGCGGCAACTCCGATCACGATGGTCATGAGCCGGATCCAGAGCGGGACGCCGGCGAGATCGCCGGTCGGCGCGAGCACGAGACGCGCGATCACGCCTGCAAGAAGCGCTGTCGCGACGGCGCGGATGAACACCAGCAGCTCGCCGTCTTCATCGATCTTGCGGGAGAACAGCACGGCAGCGGAACGGAAAACATCCGTAGGCAGAAAGCCCGCGAGGATCACGAGGAGATAGGCATAGAGCATCGGATCGTTGAGACTCATGCCTTCGCCCTCCGGCGGCGCCCGATCGCATAAGCAGCGCCTCCCCCGATCAGGCCGATCCAGAGCAGATCAAGCTGTCCGCCATATTGTGCGAAGACCGGCGACAGCAGGAGCCCGAACACCAAAGCCAGCCGGTCGATGAGGTCGCGCGAATTGCGGATCAACTGCAACAGAAACGAAATCGGCGTCAGAAAGATCAGCCCGTTGGCAAGCGCCTGCGGCAGCGAGGCCGCCAAGTAAAATCCTATGACTGTACCGATACAGCTTTCGAGAATGAAGGTGATCGACATGCCGAAGAAAAACGGCATGCGTGCGTTGACCGGCACCCCCGGCATCAGCCGGAAGCTCTCGACCCAGGCGGTGACCGCGACAAAGTGCGAGGATGCAAGCTGCGTCCAGAACCCGCTTCGTCCGCGAATGACCGGCAGCAAGGATGCCACCATCGGAAAAAACCTCGCCGAAGACAGGCCTACGGCAAGCGCAACCACCGCAACCGGGCTGCCGGCGGCAAAGCCGCCGACGATCAGAACCTGCGCCGGCAGCGCCCAAACGATCAGCGTCGAAAGAATTGCAGCCCCGAGCGGAAAACCAATGTCCCGGACCAAGCCGCCGAACCCCACGAAGCCGGAGAAAAGCACGACCGCCTGTATGGAGGTCAGGGCCGCAATGGTACCGCGCAAGTACCACAGGCGCGGCGGGGCTTCCGGCGCGTCGGGAGGCGGCGTGGCGCCAGAAGGGGTCGGATTCGCCAAGGGGAGAAAGCTTTCGCGGGACTAAAAACCGGGCGCGACAAAACAACAGCGGCGCGCCCGTTACAAGCGCGCCGCATGCATTTCAGGGCTACCGAACCTCAGACGTTGACGAGCGGAGCCTTGGGCCCGGAATCGCCCGAACCATCGTCTTTCTTGGAAGTCTTGCGCGGGCGCTTGCCGCTCTTGGCGACGTCCTTTTCAGGCCGCGGCGTAATCGGCCCTTCCGGATATTCGAAGGCCAGAACCGGCAAGCCCTCGGCTTCGCCCACGACGACGCGGACGTGACCGCCGTCCTTGAGCTTGCCGAACAGGACTTCATCGGCGAGCGGCTTCTTGACATTTTCCTGGATCACACGGGCCATCGGCCGCGCACCCATCAATTCGTCATAGCCCTGGTCGATCAGCCAGCGCTTGGCCTCGTCGGAAAGCTCGATAGTCACACCGCGATCGGCAAGCTGCGCTTCGAGCTGAAGCACGAACTTCTCGACCACCTGCCCAATGATATCGGTCGAGAGATGCGAGAACGGAATGATCGCATCGAGGCGATTGCGGAACTCCGGGGTAAACAGGCGGTTGATCGCTTCGGCGTCATCGCCTTCCCGTTTGGAGCGCGTAAAGCCGAATGCCGCTCTTGCCATATCGGCGGCGCCCGCATTCGTCGTCATGATGAGAATGACGTTGCGGAAATTCACCGACTTGCCGTTGTGGTCCGTCAGCTTGCCGTGATCCATCACCTGCAGAAGCACGTTGAACAGATCCGGATGCGCCTTCTCGATTTCGTCGAGCAGCACCACGCAATGCGGATTCTGGTCGACGCCATCGGTGAGCAAGCCCCCCTGATCGAAACCGACATAGCCGGGAGGCGCGCCGATCAGACGCGAAACCGTATGCCGCTCCATGTATTCCGACATATCGAAACGCAGGAGCTGCACACCGAGACTTTGCGCAAGCTGCTTCGCGACTTCGGTTTTGCCGACACCGGTCGGCCCCGAGAACAGATAAGAGCCGATCGGCTTCTCCGGCTCCCGCAAACCCGCCCGCGCGAGCTTGATCGCGGCGGTCAGCGCCTGAATCGCCTTGTCCTGACCGAACACGACATTCTTGAGCCCGGTTTCCAGATTGGCGAGCACGATCGCGTCATCCTTGGAAACCGTCTTCGGCGGCACGCGCGCCATGGTGGCGACGGTCGCCTCGATTTCCTTGGTGCCGATGGTTTTCTTTCGCTTCGATTCCGGCACCAGCATCTGCGCCGCACCGGACTCGTCGATCACGTCGATGGCCTTGTCCGGCAATTTGCGATCATGAATGTAGCGCACGGATAGATCTACCGCGGCCTTGATCGCGTCGTTGGTGTAGCGAAGCTTGTGGTAGTCCTCGAAATAAGGCTTCAAGCCCTTGAGGATCTCCACCGCGTCTTCCGGGGTCGGCTCGTTCACGTCGATCTTCTGGAAGCGACGCACGAGCGCGCGATCCTTCTCGAAGTGCTGGCGATATTCCTTGTAGGTCGTCGAGCCGACGCAACGGATTGAACCGGAAGCAAGCGCAGGCTTTAAAAGGTTCGAGGCATCCATGGCGCCGCCGGAAGTGGCGCCCGCGCCGATTACGGTGTGGATTTCGTCGATGAACACGACCGCGTTCGGATGCGCTTCGAGTTCCTTGATCACCTGCTTGAGGCGTTCTTCGAAATCGCCGCGATAGCGGGTGCCGGCGAGCAGCGAGCCCATGTCGAGCGAAAACACCGTCGCGCCCCTGAGCACTTCAGGCACGTCGCCGTTTACAATGCGAAGCGCGAGA
Organism: Pseudomonadota bacterium; assembly: GCA_963205465.1. Taxonomy (GTDB): domain Bacteria; phylum Pseudomonadota; class Alphaproteobacteria; order Rhizobiales; family Xanthobacteraceae. The sequence continues at coordinate 12,633 of CAUJKG010000262.1, forward strand.
CCTTCGGCGATTGCGGTCTTGCCGACGCCGGGATCACCAACATAAAGCGGGTTGTTCTTCTGGCGGCGGCAGAGAACCTGGATCGTGCGCGCAATTTCACTCGCCCGGCCGATCAGGGGATCGATCTTGCCTTCCTTGGCCTTCTTGTTGAGGTTGACGCAGTAAGCTTCAAGCGCATCCGCCTTCTTTTTCGGCTGCTCATCTCCGGGCTTCGCTTCACCCTCGTCTTCCGCGCCACGCACCGGCTTGCTTTCATTCATGCCGGGCCGCTTCGCGATACCGTGACTGATGTAATTCACCGCGTCGTAGCGCGTCATCTCCTGCTCCTGCAGGAAATATGCGGCATGGCTCTCGCGCTCGGCGAAAATCGCAACCAGCACGTTCGCGCCGGTAACCTCTTCCCGGCCCGAAGACTGCACATGAATGACAGCGCGCTGAATCACGCGCTGGAACCCGGCCGTGGGTTTGGAATCCTCACCTGCCTCGACCACCAGATTGTCGAGTTCTCCATCGATATATTCGATCAGGTTGCGCTTGAGCTTCTCGATATCGACATTGCACGCGCGCATAACGGCAGCGGCGTCCTGATCGTCGAGCAACGCCAGCAAAAGATGCTCAAGCGTCGCATATTCATGGTGCCGCTCGTTGGCTTGCGCCAGCGCGCGATGAAGGGAGTTCTCTAAACTGCGCGAAAAGGTCGGCATCGGTTCCTTCACTGTCCGGGTGATTCACCGGGCTCTTGGAGGAGAAAGTCTGCCGGTGCTTGGGCTGGATGTCCACTATCTAGGTCGGTCTGGACAGGATACAATAGCCGCAGATCGGGGCGATACTGTAGCGGGAACGGCCCGAGAGAACCTCGCGCGCTACTTCTTTTCCATCACGCATTGAAGCGGATGCTGGTGCTTGCGCGCGAAATCCATCACCTGCGTCACCTTCGTTTCGGCGACCTCATAAGTAAAAATTCCGCATTCGCCGACCCCGTTCTGATGAACGTGCAGCATGATCCGGGTCGCATCCTCTCGCTGCTTGTTGAAAAAGCGCTCGAGCACATGCACGACGAATTCCATCGGCGTGTAGTCGTCATTGAGCAGAAGCACGCGATAAAGGTTCGGCCGCTTGGTCTGCGGCTTGGTGCGGGTAATAACCGCGGTACCGGTTCCATCGTCGCCGGCGTTGCGCCTGTCATTGTTGCCCTTGGCCAACCTGACCGGCAAAAACCCGCTCTTCATTTCGATTACGACAGCCAAGATTTCGCTTTCCCAGAAAACCGCCCGGCTTTGCCTAGCCGGATTACCGATGTTTGAAAGGCCAGAATCTGGCCGCCCAATCATATAGGCCGCCAGCGCCAGCCGCCAACGCCCTCGGCCGCAATTCCCGACAAGCCGATCGAAGACGTTCTCTTTCCGGCCGAACCAATGCCTTGAATTTACGGTGATTTAGAGGACTTTCGAGGGTTATTACCGGAACAGACGGGTGCCATGCATCGAGCCGCCGGTTTCGGCCGGCCTTGAGCGGATGGCGATCACGTTCCCCAGGCGGTTCCGGTCAGGGGTGACGGGCAAGCCGGAATACCGCTGCGGTCGATAACTAAAATTTTAGCCGTCCTGTTCTGTCTTCGCTAATCCCGCCGGGGCAAGGCCCAGCCGGGATCGCCCATGTCCTCGCCTTTCGCACATACACGCAAGACTTAGTTAAAAGACGGAGTGCCACTGTCTCCGGCGTATTTCTCCCGGAGACCCTGCCATGGGGATTTTTCAGCGTTTCTGGTCCGGCCATGACGGCCGTAAGGGCAACGTAGCAATTTTGTTCGCGCTGGCGCTCATCCCAGTCGTGGGTGCGACCGGTGCTGCCGTCGATTATGCGCTCGCCAACGCGAGCCGCACCTCCATGCAAAAGGCGCTCGACTCCACCGCCCTCGCCCTTGCCAAGCTGATGCCACTCTCGCAAGCCCAGCTCGATACGCAGGGCTGGCAAATTTTCCAGGCCAGCCTCGGCCACATTGCCGTGCAGCTTACACAGAGCAACCTGCAGATCTCCACTCCCGGCACGGGAAAGCTGGTGCTGAATGTCTCTGGTCAATATCAGCCTGCGATCGCCGGCGTGATCGGTATCAATCACTTCCCAGTCGGAGCACATGCCGAGGTAACCTGGGGCATCAAGAAGCTCGAGCTCGCGCTGGCGCTCGACAATACGGGCTCGATGTCCTCAAACAATAAAATGACCGAGTTGAAGAAGGCAGCGAAGAACCTTCTGACGACGCTACAGACCGCTGCGAAGAATCCAGGCGACGTAAAAGTATCGATCGTACCCTTCAACACCGTCGTGAACGTCGGCACGGCCAATAAGAACGCAAGCTGGATCCGCTGGGATATCTGGGAGTCGCAGAACGGCTCTTGCAACAAGTCCGGCTACAATACCGAAAGCTCCTGCACCAACCAGAAAGTCTGCACCCGGTCTCAATATACCTCGCGAAACTCCTGCCAGAATAACGGCGGCAGCTGGGTTGATGCGACCTGGACCCCTTCCAGCCGGAACAACTGGAATGGCTGCGTCCAAGATCGCGATAAGGACACCAATCTCAACTACGATACGTTGGACACGACCCCGACATCATCCGACACGACGAAGTTTCCGGCATTTCAGTGCTCCTACTCCGTCACAAACTTGATGCCGCTTTCCTACGACTGGACGAACCTCGCGAGCAAAATTGACGCGATGCAGCCGAACGGCGCCACCAACGTTACGATAGGTCTTGCCTGGGCCTGGCATTCGCTCACAGCATCTGTCCCGCTAACGGAGGCTGCGGCACCGGCGCAGGATCTAAGCAAGTTCATCATTCTGATGACCGACGGCGACAACACGCAGAACCGTTTCGGCGGCAATGGTTCGTCATATTGCGCACAGTGCGATACCCGAACCGCCCTCGCCTGCACCAACGCAAAAGCCGCCGGTATCCGCATCTACACGATCCGCGTGATCGACGGGAATGCCGATCTGCTCAGAGCCTGCGCATCGGACCCCTCGATGTATTACGACGTGCAAAGCGCGAGCGACCTGACCTCCGTGTTCAACGCTATCGGCGGCCAGCTTGCAAACCTGCATCTGTCCCAGTAACGGCGAAGCCGAACGTACAATAAAAAAGCCCGGCCATTCGGCCGGGCTTTTCATTTACGCTTTAAGCAACGCTTACTTGGAAGTAGCGACCTTGGTGAAGGTGTTCTCGAGCGGCTTGTAAGCAGCCTTGGCGAGATCGCCATAGAGTTCGCCGAGCTTGGTGGCCTGCGCAACGAAGGCTTCGTAGGAATTCTTGAAGTACGAGGTCTGTACTTCGATGGCCTTGTCGAGCGACTTGGCGCCAAGAAGCTTCTCGAACGCAGCCGAACCCTCTTCAAACGACTTCTTCGAATAGTCGGCAAATTCGACCGCGATCGCCTGGGCGTTCTTCTGGAAAGACGCAAAGCTCTTCGCAGCGAGTTCGGCGTTGTCTTTGCTCAATTTCTGAAACTCTTCAAATTTCTCAATCATGGTAGTCCCCATAAAGCAGCCCCGCAGGGGCGTAGCTGTCCTAGACTGTGTGGCGATGCATTCGCGCGCCGCTGACTGCCTAATTAGTGCACTGCACAATAAAGTCAACAAGAATATTGCATCGCAATAATTAAGCAATTTTCATAAAATTAGCCGGATTTCCCGGGAATTACTGCACCGCAAACGGCAGCTTTACTGTTTCATAAGGCCAAACCCGTAGTTTCGGGGGCTTCGGGTGCCCTCGGCAGAGGCACCTACACTGGCAATCGCCGGCAGGGGTCACACCTCCGGCCTCGGAAAACACGGGACGGGCGTATGAGTGTCGCGTTTTGGCGAAACCCGCATGGGAAGCGGGCCGCCGTGGCAGTCGCCGTAACGCTAATCGGCGCATTTTTTCTCATTTCCACGACAACGGATGCCGACGCGCGGCGGAAGCGCGTGCGCCACTCCGGCGCGTGGCAGGCGGGGTTTGCTGCGATCGTAGTCGACGCCAAGACCGGAAAGGTCCTGGACGACGAGAACCCGGACGCCCTCCGCCACCCCGCTTCGCTCACCAAGATCATGACGCTCTACATGCTCTTCGAGCAGATCGAACAAGGTAAGGTGACGCTGAAATCGCGTCTCGCGGTATCAGAATACGCCTCCGAACGTCCGCCGTCGAAACTCGGTCTTCCGGAAGGCACCACCATCGCCGCCGAAGACGCGATCAAGGCCCTCGTCACGCGTTCCGCAAACGACGTCGCTGTCGTGATTGCGGAACACATCGCCGGCGACGAAGAAAAGTTCGCCACCCTGATGACCCAGAAAGCCCGCGCGCTCGGCATGAGCCGCACCGTGTTCAAGAACGCGTCCGGCCTGCCCGACCGCGAACAGGTTACGACAGCGCGCGACATGGCTACCCTCGGCCGTGCGATCCAGGACCGCTTTCCCTCGCTCTATCGCTATTTCTCCACCCGCTCTTTCGTGTGGCGCGGACGCGTGATCGCGAACCACAACCGCCTGCTCGGCCGCGTCGCCGGTGTCGACGGCATCAAGACGGGCTACACCAACGCATCCGGCTTTAACCTCGTGACCAGCGTTCGCCACAAGAACCGTCACATCGTGGCCGTGGTGCTCGGCGGCCGCACCGGCGCGTCGCGCGACCACTACATGCGCGAGCTGATTTCCGACAATCTCGACGACGCCTTCACCGGCAGGCGTACAGCTCCCCTCGTCGTCGAAGCGCCCACCGCCAAACCGCAGCGCGTCGCACAGGTGCAGCAGCCCGCACGGCCCGAGAAAAACACCCAGGCCGAGAAGGACAAGAAGGAAGAAAAAGAGCAGAAGCCGCGCGTCGTTCGCGCAGCCCAGCCGAAGCAGCAGAAGATCGTCGTCGCCGGATCGAAAGAGCCGATCCGTCCGATCGCGGTCAAGACCATGCCGGTCGATGGCGAAGGCAAGATTCAGAAGACAGCGAACGCAAGCCTCTTCGCGTTGCCCTTCTCCAATTTCAGCGTCGCCCACGCAGTGCCGACGCAGATGACCGGTAGCACCGGCGAACAGCGCCCGGTCGTGGTCGCCGAAAACGCGCCCGAAGCCCCCGCCTCGGCGCAGGCCGAAGTCGTCAACAACGAAACCAAGCCGCAGCCGCTTGCGGAGACCCCGAGCGCTCCCACCCAGGAGCTGAGCGAAACCGAGGAGCTCGAGATCGAGGCCCGCGTGCTCGCCGCCGTGCGCAACGAAAACAAGGAAGACGCACTCTCGATCGCTCCTGAGGCGAAGAGCAAGCTGCGCAAGCATCAGGTCGCTTCGACCGCCAGCATTCCCACGGCAGTATCCAACGCGGTGACGAACAACGAAGACAACGGCGACCCCGTCCCGCCCGCGGCAAAGACCGGCTGGTCAATCCAGGTCGGCGCCTATCCGAATGCGAAACAGGCGCGCGAGCGGCTCGACGAAGCCAAAGAAACCGCCGCTGCCCTGCTCGGCAAGACCAGCGCCTATACCGAGAAAGTATCGAAAGGTTCCAATAACCTTTTTAGGGCACGGTTTGCCGGATTTCAGACCGAATGGCAGGCGCGCCGCGCCTGTCAGAAGCTGCAGCGCAGCCACTTCGACTGCATCGTAGCGAAGAACTAAAAAACCCAAAGACCGGAACAATCCGGCGAGAGGGAAGCGTCACTCGAACGAAGCGTAAGCGTTGCGTGGAGTCTAGTGATGTCGGCGAAGCAGAATTTCCTTGGCCTCGTTCACACGGGCCGCGAGGTACGTGGATCCACCCTGGTCGGGGTGGAGCTTCTTCATCAAAGCCCGGTGCGCGCGTCGGATTTCCGCGTCGGTGGCGCCCGGTTCAAGCCCCAGGATCTGATGCGCCTCTTCTTCGGTCATCGGGCCATGGCGCGGCGGCTGTCTGCTCCCCGCACCCAGGTCTTCCTCGACGTCTTCACGCCATCGGGGCGCCCGGCGGTCGAGATAAGCTTCGAGTAGCGCGCGGCTTTCGTCGTCGAATTCTCCACGCAGCGTCAACAGCGTCGGCGGGTCAAGCGCGTCCAGCGGCACATTCTCGTATTTTCCTTTCAGGATGCGGCCACGCATTTCGCCACTGTCGTGGTCGAGCTCCATTTCGAGAAACTGCGCACGCACGCGCGACACCTGCCCGCTTTTGCGCTGGGTACGTTGCGTCCAGTTCGCCGGCGCCTGAATCCATTTCAGCAACGAAGCGCCGAAGAAACCGAGCGGTACGGCGAGATAAAACTGTCCGCGGAAGGCCAGAAAGGCTGCAAGCGCCAGCGCGCCGTAGCCTCCCGCAGTTCTGACGAGTTTCGCGATTTTCTTCGGATCGCTTGAAGCGAGCACACGCGCGCCGAACAAAAACAGAAGCAGCACGGCAAGGCCGAGCAATAAAGTAGGAATTCCCATCAGCGCATCTGCTCGATCAGTTTCACGGCCCCCGCCCCTCCGCGCCTGGAAAGGTCGCGAAGCGCCTTGTGGCCGCCGGCTGCGAAAGCCGCCGCTGCGCGAAGAAGCTCACGAAGCTCCGACGCTGCCCCCGCATCGAATGGACACCACGCTCCCTTGGTAAGCCGGGCGATCTCGCGGAAAGCATTCTCCGCGATCGGATCGCGGCCTTCCTGGAACAGAAAAGCAGGAATTCCGAGCAGCCCGAGTTCGCCCGCCTTGGCGCAAAGATCGTCCACCGCTTCTTCCATGGCGTCCCCGACATAGACGAGCGCGTCGATCTTCGCAGATTTGCTTTCGGTCCTGACATGATCGAGCACGCGCCCGATCTGGGTATGTCCGCCCTGACAGGATATGCCGGCCATGATCTCGCCGAGCCGCGACGGATCGGAATTCCATTTCGAGGCGCGGCATTCGCGCAAGCCCCGGAAATAGATCAGTTGCACGTCGAGACCGCCGATCGCGCCAGTCTCCTCGAACATTTCCGCCTGCAGCTTGCAGGCCAGATCCCAGGTCGGCTGGCGACTCATGGTCGCGTCGAGCGCAAAAGCAAGCCTGCCGCGCTTACCATCCGTCCGTGGACCCAGCGTCCTCGCCTTCGCCAGAAAGGCGTCAATTTCCGCCCGTGCGGAGGACCGCTCTTCGGGCAACTGGGTGTCTGCGATCGTCGGGCGTCTGTCCTTGGTACCGGCCATGGCTACTAGATCGGGTGTTTCGGCGGGAAGCGCAACAGGCAGCCGCTAAGGAGCCTCTTGGCGGACGGAAAGTCCTTTTGCTATCAGTCCCGCCCCTCAGGTCCGAAGGAGAGCGGCGATGGCAAAGACAGCAAAACACAAGCGTCCGCGCGTGGTGAAAAGCGTCAAGGCGCTGCGGGACGCGATGTCGGACTGGCGCAAGCGCAAACTTCCGATCGCCCTCGTTCCCACCATGGGCGCGCTGCACGCCGGACACATCTCGCTGGTCGATCTCGCCAAGAAATCGGCGAAGAAAGTCGTGGTCTCGATTTTCGTGAACCCGACCCAGTTCGGGCCGAACGAAGATTTCTCGCGCTATCCGCGGACCCTCGAAGCCGACCTCGACAAACTCACGCAAGCGGGCGCCGACCTCGTCTTCATGCCGGATGCAAAGGAAATGTATCCAGAAGGCTTCTCGACCATGCTGACGCCTTCCGGTCCGGCCGCCGTCGGGCTCGACGATAAATTCCGCCCCGGACATTTTTCCGGCGTGGCGACAGTGGTAGCGAAGCTCTTCACTTCGGTCATGCCGGACATCGCAATCTTCGGCGACAAGGACTATCAGCAGTTGCAGGTCATCAAGACCATGGCGCGCGATCTGCATCTGCCTGTGAAGGTCATCGGTGCGCCGGTCATCCGCGAAAAGGATGGCCTCGCCCTCTCGTCCCGCAATGTTTATCTCTCGGCCGCAGACCGCGCCGCGGCCCCGATCCTGCACAAAACCCTCAAGCAATCTGCGAAGGCGATCAAGCAAGGCGAAGCAGCGGATGCAGTACTCGCGCGCGGTCGCGAGCAAATCGCTGCGGCCGGATTCAAAATCGACTATCTGGAACTGCGCGACGCCGCTACTTTGGCACCGGCTCCTGAAGACAAGAAGTCGAAGAAACGGCTCCTGGTCGCCGCCAAAATCGGAAACACAAGGCTGATCGACAACATCGCGGTGTAACTACCGATTGGGCGGATCGACCGTGAAGAAGCCGAAATAAATCACGGCAAATGCAATCACGACCAGCGCGATCCCGATCGTAAGCACCCAGAACATATTGCCCTTGGTCTCGCCCTGCCGGGCCTTATTGGTCGGCAGCGTGACCGGATCAGGCATATCCGCGACGTTCTTTTCCGGTTCTTCGTAGTCGGCGCTGGCGCGTTGGGCCATGGGGCTACTCCATTCTTTTCCGTGAAGGGAACGCAGCAGCGCGAGTTTGGTTTCAGAGTTGCTTCAAAGCAGACCCATCTCGTTGAGCTGACGGCGCATATCTTCGGACATCGCATCAGCGCCTTTCGCTCCCTTGGCGAGGTCTGCCGGAGCCTCGTTTGCTTTAAGATAACGCCAGCCCTGAAACGCGCTGCGCGGCTTCGGCATCACCGTCACGAGCTTGGGTTCCATCACGATTCGGCAGCGCTTGATCCCTTCCTTGTCGGAAAACGGCCGGAGATCGATCAATTTTTGCCGGCACGAGATGACGCCTTTGATGACCCAGTAGAGCGATCCGCCCTTGAGCTCCGCCTTCCGTTTCGGCGTCTGCAACGTTCCGTGAAAAACGCGCGGCGTCTCGCCTCGCGCCTTCTGCTCGCGAAGCCGCTCCTTCTGCCATTGGGCCAGGTCCTCGATCGAGGCGGCGCCGACGCAAAGCTTGATGATGTTGAGTGCCATGGGCGGACGAGGCTCACTCGTCTGTGCAGAATCCCGTGTACTGGCCGAAGACGGGGCTTCCGAGCACGCCGCCATGACGGGAGTGCACGGCCGGATACGTCCCCGTCGTCGCATCCTTGTCGTACACCGTGGTGAGGTTGAGGAAACCCTCGTTGACGACCTCGATGAAATGGTTGGCGTTGATGGCGCGCACGACGCTGAGCTTGCCGGGCGCGGCCTCGCGCGAGGCCTTGATGGTCGCCGTCTGCTTCT